>NZ_JAAABJ010000629.1 GCF_009904105.1 Elizabethkingia argenteiflava
GCCTCTTTTTCCTTTGCTTAAATGAGGTAAAATCCATCTTTCTATTTTATCTTTGCTGATGAGTTCCAGATTATTATTTATTTGATTTGTAATACAAAATTGCTAATTTTCTCGGAACTCTTTTTGTGTAAATAAGTTTAAACAACTTCAATATTAATGAGTCCTCCATTTCCTTCTGCATCATATTTAGCAGGTGGGGTGGTGATAATTTCTATACTTTTTATATTATCGGAAGAAATAGTCTTTAAAAAATTTGTTAAATCGTCCCCCGAAAGTGGTATTATTCTATCATTTACCATTACAGAAACGTTGTTTTTGCCAACAACTGATATTTTCTCATCGATCACCCTCACACCAGGCATTAGACTTAGTGCTTGCATAGCATCGCCACCAGCAGCCGAAATCGAGTTTTCAACATTAAAAACCAATCGATCTATTTTTCTTTCAATCAATTTTTTCTTGGCAATGATTTCAACCTCTTCAATTTGTTTTCCTATCATTTTATTGATTGAATCTTTTTTTTCTTGAGCGAAATAAAAAATAGGGAGTACAAAGCCAAAGCATAATAATACTTTTCTCATTTATTGTGGTTTTTAATAGCACAAAAATTATGATTATTATCAATTTACGCAAAAGTATGATTCCAAAATTGATAAATCTAGACAAATTTTATTGCTTCGATATCTTGAGATAATAAATTAGATTCTGTGAATAGTTTAATTAAAACAAGGTCAATACCATGCTCTGTGGGGCAAAATGCATTTAATCCCAACCTATTTCTTATTTGTTTGACGTTGTGATTTTAAATGGAAGAATGATCCTACTGAGCTTATAAAGTTATAGAATGCCTATATCTATTTATATTTTAGGCCAAACACTTCTCACCGAAGCTATTCTTACTATTTGTTTTAGCTATCAATCCAGCTATTAATATTTAAATTATGTATTAAATTCATCAGATGTTTTTTAGAAAAGATCATATCTTTGTGCTGTTTCTTGATTAAGATGGAAAAGAAAAAAAGTTTATCAGACGTAGTCACCTGTAGGTTACAGGAAGATATCCAAAGCGGAAAATATGCTGTAGGAGATAAACTTCCGACCGAAAAAGAACTGATGGATCTCTATAAAGTAGGACGTTCCACTATAAGAGAAGCGGTGAAGCTATTGTCCATGTCTCGTATGCTTACCGTGCGTCAGGGATCAGGCACTTACGTGAATAAACGCCAGATACTAAACCCTCCGGATATACTCAATAAAGCAAAGTTTGATGAAATTAATGATGCGAGACGTTTGCTGGAGGCTGACTTGGTCTTACGGGCTTGTCGTTCTGCGACAGACGAACAGTTAAAAGCGATTGAAGCGAGTATCCAAGAAAAGAAAGATGCCATTCTGCTTGAGAGCAAAGAAGCCTGTATCAAATCAGATATTTTATTTCATCTTCGTATTGCTGAGGCAGCCAATCATAAAGTTTTATTCTGGGTTTACCAGAGTTTTACCGATATGATTACTGATTTTTTCAGGCTGAGAGAGCCTCATGGTATCAGTTGTTTTGCCATGAGCTATTATTTGCATGAAAAACTCTACCTAGCTATTAAAAGTAAAAAAGAAAAACAAGCTATAAAAATACTTCACAATATCTTAAATAATAATTTTTCTTTATGAGCATTCTTATTTTCTCTATTATACTCCTAGCAGGAGCTTATGTGGCTGGTCTGTTGGGATCTTTAACCGGTTTAGGAGGTGGTGTTATTATTATTCCGTTACTCACCTTGGGATTTCATGTAGACATACGATATGCCATCGGAGCGGCATTATTAGCTTCTATAGCGACTTCATCAGGAGCGGCCTCTGCCTATGTAAAAGAGGGTATTACCAATATCCGATTGGGTATATTTTTGGAAATTGCCACCACCATAGGAGCTATTATTGGTGCTTTTATTGCGATCTATATGCCCACCAATGCTATTGCTATTATCTTTGGGGTTGTACTGATCTTTTCTGCTGGTATGACCGTCAGAAAAAGGAAAGAAAAAGTCTTGTCGCAAGGGAGTAAGTTGTCCGAAAGACTCAAGCTTAATAGCAGTTATCCAGTTGATGGACAAAAAGTAAATTATCAGCTGACGCATGTGGCGGGTGGTTTTTCTTTAATGACACTTGCAGGCGTACTATCTGGTTTATTGGGAATAGGCTCGGGTTCTTTAAAAGTATTGGCTATGGATAGTATCATGAAGATTCCGTTTAAGGTGAGTACGACCACCAGTAATTTTATGATTGGCGTAACGGCAGTCGCTTCTGCTGTGGTCTATCTACAAAGAGGGTATATGGAACCAGGTATGGCTTTTTCAGTGGTCCTAGGCGTATTGGCAGGTGCGCGTACCGGAGCCAAAGTATTACCTAATATCAACGCGAGAATTTTGCGTATTATCTTTGCTGTAGCAATAGCAGGAGTAGCTTTAGAAATGATAATAAACGGCCTTAATCATAAATTCTAATGAAAAAATATTTTTCACAACAGTACTGGAAGGACCAGGATATACAGTTATTGGTAGGGAAAATTTTACGTGCAGGAGTGAGCATAGCTTCCCTCATTGTTTTAGTAGGAGGCATTATGTATCTCATTTCTTATGGAGGGGAGACATTGCCTGATTATAGTATTTTTAAGGGTGAAAGCATTGGGTATACCAATCTTAGTGGTATCTTCTTAGGTGTATTTGATTTAAAGGCCGTCGCTGTTATTCAGTTAGGGGTAGTGGCCCTTCTAGCGACTCCTATTTTTCGGGTGTTTTTTTCACTTATAGGTTTTCTCCTGGAGAAAGACAGGCTCTATATTGTTATTACGGTGATGGTGTTGGGGATTATATTTTTCAGTATTTTCAGTGATATAAAAGCTTAGCAGTAAGAAAAACAATAATCCGTATAAGAAACGGAGAGCGCTACAATAGATAAAATATTGAGAACATATAAATCAATAAAAAGCCTGCTAAAAGCAGGCTTTTATGTGATTATTAAAAGACTTAATTGAACAAATCTTTTACTTTTTCAAAAAAAGTTTTCTCTTTTCCCGTAGGTTTCGGGATCATTTCTTCGGAATTGATTTGCTCTTCAAAAAACTTTCTTTGTTCATTAGAGAGTTTCTGAGGGGTCCATACATTGATATGGATAAACATGTCACCTTTGCCATAACTATCGATACTCGGCAGTCCTTTATTGGGAAGTCGGAGTATTTTTCCCGATTGGGTGCCTGCATCGATTTTAACTTTTACTTTACTGCCTACAGTAGGTATTTCTTTAGAGGTTCCCAAGGCTGCTTCAGCAAAAGAAATATAGAGTTCCTGGTGTAGATTGTCTCCTTCTCGTTTGATGTGGCCATCTTCCTCTTCTTCTATCACCACTAATAAATCTCCCGGACTACCTCCGAAAGGAGCATCATTTCCTTTGCCGCGAACATTCAGTTGAATGCCATCTCTGGCACCGGCTGGAATATTAATGCTTATTTCCTCGTCATCCCTTATAAGACCTTGCTCATTGGCACCTGGTGGAATTTTGTCCGCTACTTTACCTACGCCATTGCAATTTCCACAAGTGGTTTGGGTTTGCATTTGTCCCAGCATGGTGTTCATTACCCTTACTTGTACACCGCTTCCTTGGCATGTAGGGCAGGTTTTAGCGCTTACACCAGGAGCTAATTTCATTTTTTTTACCTTGATGGTCTTGGTGGTACCGTTTACCATCTCTTCAAGGTTTAGTTTTATTCTGACCCTAAGGTTGCTACCTTTAGATTGTCGATTACCTCTGCTACCGCCAAAGCCGCCGAAATGTCCACCAAAGATATCTCCAAATTGACTGAAGATGTCTTCCATATTCATTCCTCCACCAAAGCCACCACCAGCGGCGCCAGCTCCTACACCTGCATGTCCGTATTGGTCATATCGCGCTCGTTTATTGTTGTCGCTTAACACTTCGTAAGCCTCAGCAGCTTCTTTAAATTTTTCTTCAGCCGCTTTATCACCCGGGTTTTTATCGGGGTGATATTGAATGGCCATTTTGCGATATGCTTTTTTTATCTCTTCAGCGGAAGCGGATTTGCTAATACCCAGTATCTCGTAGTAATCTCTTTTTGTCATTTTTTTTCTTACTTCAGAATTTAATTTAGATTAGGCTCCTACTACTACTTTGGTAAAGCGGATTACTTTGTCATGCAGCATATATCCGGTCTCTATAACGTCTACTATTTTAGTTTTGAGTTCTTCCGAAGGTGCCGGAATTTGCGTGATGGCTTCATGTTTATCCACATCAAAGCTATCCCCGGTTTTTACCTCAATAGTATTTAGTCCTTTTTCTATCAATTTATTTTTAAATTTTTGGTAAATAAGCTCTATCCCTTTAAGGTCTTCTTCATTACCGCTTTTTGAGAGTTCTTTTATCGCTCGCTCAAAATCATCCAGTATAGCAAGCATGGACACCATCAAATCCTGGTTGGCATACTTATAAAAGTCCATTTTCTCCTTACTGGTTCTTTTTTTATAATTTTCGAACTCAGCATACAGGCGGATATAACGATCTTTTTCCTCTGCCAGTTGGTCTTCTAGAGAGGGAGTTTCTGTCAAATTTTCAGTAGATGTTGTTTCGTTGTTCCCTATATTTTCATTTTGAGCGATATCCTCAGCTTGTATTTCTTTATTTTCGTCCATTATTGAGATATTTTTTAATCATCCTCACAAAGATGAAGCCAAAATATAATTTAGGACATTTCGTCATGTTTTTCTTTTTTTAGAGGGTAATAAAGCGTACATATCAGCAGGCTGAGAAAACCGATAATGCCTAGTATATTTAAAAGTTTGCTCTGAGGTGACAAATGCTCAAAGCCCTCCATAGAGTAGGACACTAGCCAGAAGAGGTTTAAGCCGCAAATGATTGTAGCTATGGTCCAGGCCGCGATTTTCATAGGTGTTTTTATCCTGAAATGATGCATGATTTTTTTTGAACTCACGCTAAAAATGAGTGGAATAATCGCGAAGCTCAATTGTAGGCTGAGTACTACTTGCGAGAACACCAGTAGGGATTCTGACTTGTCATCGCCATAAATAATAATGACAAAAATAGAGGGAATGATCGCCAGTAATCGGGTGATAAGCTGACGTAGAAAAGGTTTGATTTTAATATTCAGGTAGCCTTCCATTACAATTTGTCCTGCTAAAGTTCCTGTTACTGTCGAGGATTGTCCTGCTGCAATTAAAGCTATGGCAAAAGCGATAGGTGCAAACTGGTTGTTTAGAATGGGTGCCAGCATCTTATAGGCATCTGTGATGGAGCTCAGTTCTTGATTTCCGGAGTTGTGAAAAGTGCTTGCTGCGAGAATAAGAATAGCGGCATTTACCAGGAAAGCGAAGTTTAAAGAAATCGCGGAATCCCAAAAATTGTATTTAAGTGATTCTTTTATGCTTTCGTCATCATTATCAATCTTACGAGATTGTACTAATGAGGAGTGTAAATATAAATTGTGGGGCATTACTGTAGCGCCTATAATCCCTATAGAAATATACAGCTCTTCTGTACTCAGTTTTTTGGGTACTAAACCACCTGTTATAGAGCTAATGCTGGGTTGGGAGAGAAGAAGTTGGAAAATAAATGCGCCGGCAATAATAAAGATGAGACCTAGTATAAAACTTTCAATCTTTCGTACTCCCAATTTTTGTAGATAGAGAATTAATAGAGTGTCAATAAAAGTAATGAGCACCCCCCAGATCAGGTCGATTCCAAATAACAATTTCAGACCTAAAGCCATGCCTAATACCTCTGCTAAATCGGTGGCGATAATGGCAATTTCAGCCAACAAGTATAATATAAAGTTAATCTTTCGCGGATAAAGATCTTGATTAACCTGGGCAAGGTCTTTCCTGCCTACAATACCCAATTTGGCAGAGAGATTTTGTAACAGTAATGCCATAAGATTGGAGAGTAAAAGGATAAATAAAAGCTTATATCCAAATCGAGAGCCTGCTTCAAGATCGGTAGCCCAATTCCCAGGATCCATGTAGCCGATGCTCACTAAGAGTGCCGGGCCAAAAAAGCTGAATATCCGCCGCCAGCCAGTCAGTTTTTTTGTGTCTATAGTCTCGTGAATTTCATGAAGAGATTTATCTTTTATCATAAAAAGTTAGTTATATCTAACAAAAGTAATAAAATTAACCTAAATTAGGATATGTTTCATAATAAAAACCGCTCCTTTGGAGCGGTTTTCATGGCTTTAATACAACAATTATAAGATTGATTATTTAGCGAATCTTATTTTCATTACTCTGTCTACAGCTCTTTCTTCATTAGAAGCGCTAGCGTCTGTTGTCGCAAATTTGCTACCATAACCTTCAGCTCCTACAATCTGGTCCCCTACGCCTAATTTAGTCAATTCGGCTTTAATAAAATCAGCTCTGGCTTGTGAAAGTCTTAGGTTATTTTCTTCATTTCCTGTCTTATCAGTGTAGCCACCAATTTTAATTTTAACATCAGGATAGGCTTTTAAAATAGTAGCGATATTTTGAATTTGCTCTTCAGATCCAGCTTCTAACTGATCTGCCTTACCGATTACAAAACTAATATGGTCGAAACTGTACCAAGTGCTTTTCAAAGCTTCGTTGTCAGTGGTAGCATATTTTCCTGATTTTAAAAATTCTACCATTTTTTCTTCCATACCGCCTTTATAGCCTTTTAGTTGTATACCGTTTAAATCTATAGAGGTGGTCTCCTTAATGACTGCTGTAGCGCTATCTATTTTATCAGCTACTTTATTCACGCTATTGGTGATGGCTTGATCAATCTCTCCTTTGTTAGGAGGTGTACATTGTTTCCAGATAAACCAAACTACCAAACCTAATAAGATAAGTGGAAGGAGCCATTTCCATACTGAACTGCCAGTGTTTTTAGGATTGGGAGGGGTATAGCTAGTCCCAGGTTTGTTGGTTTTTCCTTCAGAACTTGAGAATGCGTGTTTTAGATCTTCTATTTTATCCGTTACCGTTTCTTTAACGCTTTCAGCTTTATCTCCCAAACCACTAAATATACCGCCTAATCCTAAAGCACCTAAGGAAAGCCCTGCAGGTAATAAGTTGCTCACCCAGTTTTTTTGAGTAGAGAGTAAATTTGAAAACTCAGATTCATTTAGATTGTTTTCTGTGGCATACTTACCAATTGTGCCCAAAGTAGCTGCTGA
The DNA here is from genome assembly GCF_009904105.1 of Elizabethkingia argenteiflava. Lineage (GTDB taxonomy): Bacteria > Bacteroidota > Bacteroidia > Flavobacteriales > Weeksellaceae > Elizabethkingia > Elizabethkingia argenteiflava. The sequence goes on from NZ_JAAABJ010000629.1 coordinate 7,208, forward strand.
AGTCAGTCCCAATAAAGAATGAGCAGAGGATTCTTTAATACCTGCAAAATTAGATATTGAAGAGGCTATGCCGCTTATTTTATTTCCGAATAGAGAAGAGGTGATCCCTGAAACGACTGAATCATTTCCCGTGATAGATGAAGTTAGGTTAGATAGAATTCCACCTGAAGCCAATCCTTTTAATTGACCCAATAGTCCAGGGGATGTAGCTTTATCTGCTACGCTGCCTACTAGAATAGGAAGGAATGCACTAATCGCTTTTGATACGCCGGCTTCGCTTTCCCCAAGATGGGTAGCAGCTTGAGAGACTACAGAGGGGGAAAGATAGTTTTTTACAAGATCAATAATGTTTACAGACATAATAGTTTAGTTTAAAAATTATTAAACCAAAAATAAACATTTTTTTTAATATAAGCCCCCAAAGATGAAATTTTAAGATTTTTTTGAAGAGAAAAATACAGTTTTTTTTGAAAAAGCCCGTCTGTATGGATTTTTTCCAAAAAAAATAATATTTAATATTCACTAATAATAAAATATGGTGAATATTTTACTATTTTAAAGAATAAGTATTGGCTGAGAAATGTATAAATTAGGGAATACTATTTTGTTCGTGGTAAAAAAAAGCATAAAGCGCTCTTTATATAAAGAGCGCTTTATGCTTTGTAGATAGTTTTCTTAGTAAGCTTTGGCGAATAATACTCTTCTTTTAGAGGGTTTTCCAGTGATAAGAGAGGAGCCTTCCTCCTCCTCTCCATCAAGTGGAATACATCTAATCGTAGCTTTTGTTTCTTCTTTAATTTGAGCTTCTTCTTCAGCGGTGCCATCCCAGTGTGCTGATAGGAAACCTCCCTTTTCTTCCAATAAAAGTTTAAACTCTTCGTAAGTATCCACTTTTGTAATATGTGCATCTCTGAAGCTTTTTGCCTTATTGAAAATATCATGCTGTATTGTTTTAAGTAGATTTCCAATATAATCGGCTAATCCTTCGATGGGCACAATTTGTTTATTCATCGTGTCTCTTCGGGCAACCTCTACGGTTTTGTTTTCCAGATCTTTCGGTCCAATAGCTATCCTTATTGGTACTCCTTTTAGTTCATATTCGGCAAACTTCCAGCCGGGTTTATATTCATTCCGCTGATCGTATTTCACGTAGATTCCTTTGGATTTTAAATCGGAGATCACCTCATCGGCCACCCTTCCAATTTCAGTCAATTGCTCATCATTTTTGTGAATAGGAATAATCACCACAGGAATAGGAGCTAAATTGGGGGGTAATACCAGGCCATGATCATCCGAGTGTGTCATAATCAGGGCACCCATAAGTCGTGTTGAAGAACCCCATGAGGTGGCCCATGCGAACTCTTGTTTTCCTTCCTTGGTGGTGAATTTTACATCAAAAGCTTTAGCGAAATTCTGACCTAAGAAGTGCGAGGTTCCCGCTTGCAGGGCTTTTCCATCTTGCATCATCGCTTCAATGCAATAGGTTTCCTCGGCTCCTGCAAATCTTTCGCTCTCTGTTTTATATCCTTTTATAACCGGAATAGCCATAAAGCGCTCCGCAAAATCGGCGTATACATCCAACATTTTTTCCGTTTCTTCAATCGCTTCTTTTTCTGTTGCGTGAGCGGTATGCCCTTCTTGCCATAGAAATTCAGCTGTTCTTAAAAACAGTCGGGTTCTCATTTCCCAACGAACAACATTGGCCCATTGATTGATGAGTAGTGGTAAATCTCTATAAGATTGAATCCAGTTTTTATAGGTGTTCCATATAATAGCTTCAGAAGTAGGTCTTACGATGAGTTCCTCTTCTAATTTAGCTTCTGGATCCACAATAAGTTTTCCCGCGTGGTGCGGATCGTTTTTTAATCGGTAATGTGTAACTACAGCGCATTCTTTAGCAAAACCTTCAGCATTTTTTTCTTCGGCTTCAAATAAGCTTTTCGGTACGAAGATGGGGAAGTAAGCATTTTGATGACCTGTTTCTTTAAACATTCTGTCCATTTCATCCCGCATTTTTTCCCAGATGGCATATCCGTACGGTTTAATGACCATACAGCCTCTAACACCTGAATTTTCTGCCAAATCTGCTTTTACGACTAGTTCGTTGTACCACTTGCTATAATCTTCAGCTCTTGAAGTTAATTTTGCCATGTTTTGTATATCAATTAATTTAACTTTTATTGGAAAGGTTTATCTAAATAACAAATTGTATATTTATCCCATAATATTGGGTGAGATTGGTATAATTTTAGCAATCTATTTTGCAAATATATTGATAAAAATTAAGCTTGTAGTTATGATGAACAATAAAACGATAATTGGTATGCTCAGTTTGTTTAGATGCAATCTGTTAACAAGTTTGGCATTGATGGGTACGCTTACTTCTTGTGCATCTTACCTGAATGGTTATACTGAAACAGATGGAGCTTATTATGATCCTCAAAGGGATAGTGTACCCGACTATGGAACCTACGCTTCCTCAGAGCGTCAAATAGGAGATTATTATTCTTATGATGATGTACCGAATGGGCAGAGTGTAATAAGGCAAGGTCAGGATAATCAGAAGGCTCAAAAGGAAAGGTATAAAAATTGGAATGGAGTAAATACAGATTCAGATTGGGGTGAGTATACGGGTACTCAAACTTATGTCAGTCACAATTATTATGGAGGTATGTGGGGATCTTATTATGGTTGGGGCGGGTATTATCCTTACTTTTATAATCCCTATTGGGGGTTCGGTTGGGGTTACCCTGCTGTGTCTTGGCGTATAGGATTTGGATGGGCTGGTTATTATCCAGGTTGGGGTTACGACCCATTTGGGGGCTGGGGCTATCCTTATTATGGTGCTTATTATAGAGCAGGATATTACCGTCCGCCCTATAGAACCCGATATGTGGGTGGAAATCTTGGCGCAACAGCTTTTCGAAACCAGCAGGGTGTAAGGTATCCTAACCAAGGTAATTATAGAGTGCAGCGACAGTCTGTACCTCAGCGCTCATGGAATGATTCAGATTCAGGGATAAGAAGAGATAATGGTTTTAACCGCTCTATGGAGCGTCAGGCTGTACCCCAGCGTTCTTGGAATAATAGTAGGCCTTCTGATGGCGGGTTCCGTGGAAATAGTGGATTTAGCAGTGGAGGACAGAGAAGTATGGGTTCCGGTAATGGTTTTAGAACGGGTGGTAGAAGATAAAAAGTGAGAATAAAGAATAAAATGTTATATTTATGATGAATAAAGAAAATATAAAATGCAGAAAAAAATAGTTCTATTGATAAGCCTTTTTCCTGCCGTATTGTTTTTACATGCCCAGGAAAATACAGAAATTCGTAATGCTGCTACAGTTTACGGGAATAATATGACTTTGGGTACTAGCCGATACCTCGGAATGGCAGGGTCCATGGGAGCTATTGGCGGAGATATCTCTGCTACCAATGTGAATCCCGCTGGATTAGGGGTTTATATTACAGGAGATTTTCATGCAACATTAGGGATTAATTCCTATAAAAATACCTCTACCCTAAATCAGAATAGCTTAAGTTATAATAAAAACAACACCAATTTAAGTCAATTTGGAGGGGTGCTTGCTTTTCCGCTTTCCGGAAGTGATTGGAAATACCTTAATATAGGGATCAATTATCTCAATCAGAATTTGGACGATTATATAGAAACCCCAGGAGATCATGATATTTACAGGGATTTACAGGGGCAAGGCATCCGGGATAGAGTCAGTTTCGATGGGCATAGCTATAACCGAACGGGACATTTAACCAAAACCAATTTTGGTGTAGGGGGAAACTATAAGAATAAACTGTACGTAGGTTTGGGGCTTAATTTTCATGCTGTAGATGTTAGACAATGGGATAGTTATCGAATGCAGTTTGCTTCTGATCCTGATGATCAAAAAGTATTTTATAATAAGCAGTATTCACCTTATGATGAGTCTTCTGTAGGATTTTCAATGGCGGTTGGTGCAATCGGTAAACTGAATGATTTCTTTCGTTTGGGGCTCTCTATAGAATCGCCTACATGGTGGGATACTGAAAGGAATTATACGAGTTATTCTAATGCTGATCCTAAAATTTATAGCGATGATAGGGATTTTCGAACACCAGCTAAAGCAAGCTTTAGCGCGGCATTAATTCCGTCCAAAGATTTTGCATTTAATATAGATTATACATTGGGCATTTCAAAACCAAAATATACTTCTTCCATAGATCAAGGTTCTGTAAATGAATCTCTTAATCAATATTTTAATAGCTCTTCCAAAAATCTTTCTGAGTTTAGAGTGGGCGCTGAATACAGAGTTGCAGGGCTGCGGCTGAGAGGAGGCTATTCTTTTGCCAATAATCCTTTTGATCAGCAGGAAATACCGAGTATTCATGCGGGCAATAAGATTGAGAATGTAAACTATAATAATCTATATGTTGGTAAAAGAAATATTTTAGGTTTAGGAATCGGATATGATTTCCGTTCCTTTTATGTAGATGCAGCCTATCAAAATATACGATATGATTACGATAATCCATTTTTTAACGGCGAATATTTTACCACCGATTCTAGTATTTCATCTAAGGGGGTTAATTTTAAGGAATCCATCGTTTCTACAGTAAAAAACCAGCAGAATAATATATTTATTACAATGGGCTATAAATTTTAGTTTTTTAGCTCATCTCTGATCATAAAAAAGGCTTACCATTTTTGGTAAGCCTTTTTTATGATGTCAGGTATGCATCCTTATCTCTGTAAAGGTTTTATAAATGCATATCCATATGAGGTTACATAATCTCAAGAAAAAGAGTAAATAAGCATATTTGGCTTCAATTCGAAAATGTGGAATTAATTTAACTAAAATGCGCTAAAATATGTTGTTTTATTAGTATAGTTAGGTGATAAAATTCAGATATATGATGTGAAAAAATAAAGTATTTAGTTTATAATTTATAAAAATAAAAAAATAAAATATTATTTTTTATTTATAATAGAAAATAAATTATTAATTTTATTGAAAATAAAAAATAAAATGCAGAAAAGAATAATTTTATTACTGAGTCTTCCTGCTGCAGTGTTTTTGCATGCTCAGGATGCTGCGGAGGTTCGTAACGCAGCTACAGTCTATGGAAACAATATGACCACAGGTACAGCCAGGTCCTTCGGAATGGCAGGAGCAGTGGGAGCTTTAGGGGGGGATCTTTCTTCCGTACAGATCAACCCTGCAGGTTTAGGTATTTATACTAAGGGTGATCTCCAAGTAACGGTGGGACGGTATTCTTATAAAAATACCTCTACAATGATAGACCATGATTATTCTTATAACAAGAAGAAAAAAACTTTCGATCAGTTAGGTGGAGTAATTGCACTCCCTCTAAAAGGAAGTAAATTGAAGTACCTGAATGTAGGTGTAAGCTATGTAAGAAAAAATATAGATGATTTTGTAGCTTCACCAGGAGACAAGAATGTTTTTATAGATAACTCTTGGACGGGTTCAGATGGAAAACCTGTTCTAGATAAACTAATTTATGATGGGCATAAATATGACAGAGTGGGGCATTTATCTAAAACAAATATTAGCATTGGAGGAAATTATAACGATAAGCTTTACTTAGGCGTGGGCTTTAATTATCATAAGGCAGATCTCTCTCAGTGGGATACTTATCGTATGAAATTTGGTTCACAACCCAAATCAAGTGTGATTTATGATAAGCAGAGTACGCCTTATGATGAATCTTCCAAGGGATATTCTGTCGCTGCTGGAGCCATTTTTAAACTGACTGATGGGTATCGCCTCGGGATAGGTTTCGAATCTCCGATATGGTGGAATATCGAAAGGCAGGCTACTCAGTATTTAGAAAAAGGCAAGAAAAAGGTGAGTGATGATAGGGATTTTAGGTCACCTGCAAAGGTCAATTTAAGTGCTGCTTTAATGCCTGTTAAAAACCTTACCTTAAGCGCAGATTATTCCCAAGCAATTACAAAACCTAAATATACTTCGCCTATAGAAAAGGGTAGTATGAAGGAGGTTGTAAATGAATATTTTAATACTTCAGTTCGATATGCTTATGAATTTAGAATGGGTGCAGAATATACAATTGATAACCTTAAGCTTAGAGCCGGTTACGCCTTTGCTGAGAATCCGGTCAAAGAAAGAAATATAGCAACGTTAGGCCGGGATAAATCTATTACCAACGTACGCTATAATAATCTGTATGTGGGTAAGGAAAATATATTAGGCTTTGGTGTGGGATACACTTTTTTCCGTTCCCTCTATATCGATGCTGCTTATCAGAATCTTCGATATGAATATGATAATCCGTTTTTTGATGGAGTGTATTACGCCAGAACCTCCAATAATAGTCGCGTAAAGGTTGCGAATAAAGAATCAGTAGTTACTTCGGTCAAGAATCAGCAGCATAATATATTCCTTACTTTAGGTTATAGATTTTAACCCGAATACCTCCAATTCCGTTCTTTAAAAAAACAAAGGAATGCTTAGCATTCCTTTGTTTTTTAGCCTGTTAATGATGATGAAAGAGATGTCCTATATAAGCCACGCTGATTCCCAAAAGGACTAATATTATTTTTTCTATATCGAGTGTATGATTTTTATTGCCTTCAAAAATAATAACAGAGGATATATGTAGGAATATACCACTTACAATGGCAAGAATATAAGTCTGAGATGCTGCGGTGAAATAGTGTCCCAGCAACATGCCCAGAGGAGAGGCTAAGGCGAATAAACCAATCACGATCCAAGCTATTTTTCTATTGGAGTTATCGTTAAGGAGAAAAGCACCCATTACAAATGATATCGGGATATTGTGAACCAAAATCCCCTGGAGATAAGGGCTTATTTCCTGAGGCATTTTGCTCAGGGGAATACCTTCTATAAAGGCATGAATAAACATGCCGACGATTAAGGCGATAGGGAAGATCTGTTTTTTGTCTTCCTGATGATGGAAATGCCCATGCTCAAAACCTTTGGTGAGGCTTTCCAGGATCAATTGCAAGATGACACCCCCTAATATCCATATGCCGATGGCGTGTGTATTGCTTTCAAAAACTTCTGGAAAAATTTCCAGGACCGTCATGCTAAGTAAAAATCCCGCGCTGATAATGAGTAAGCGCTTGGCTAATTTTTGTTGTTTTCCAAAATAGTAACCCAAGCCAATACCAGATAGTACGCTGAGGACAAGAAGTAGATAAATCATTTATTTTTTTTGAAAGAGAATAATACAGCGTGCAGTGTTTTCAGTGAAGGGGTTAAGTTGATAATCCCCCCACCGATCGATAAAAGAAAGGTGGTGCTTTTCTGCTAAGGATATTAGCTTCTCAAAAGAGTGTAGCTTTACTTTTTCTTGGTAGTGAAAATCTTTGTCTTCAGTCTTAAATCTAATGTTTTTTATCACCCTATTATCTTCTATTCTCTTTTGAATATTAAAGGTAATATTTTCTTTAGTTGTCTGATATTCGGGTTCTAATGTGTTTTTCACATAATCCGCATTCAGAAAATCAAGAACAAATAATCCTCCCGATTTTAATATTTCTGCAACCGATTTAAACACTTTTTCATCGTCTTTATCATCTTCAAAATAACCAAAACTGGTGAAAAGATTCATTACGCATTCTACCTTGTCACCCGGAATGGGTTCTCGCATGTCGTGTACTTCAAAATGCAGATCCTGGGTTTCAAATTGTTTATTATATCGGATACTGGCTTCAGAAAGATCGAGCCCCAACACTTGGTATCCCTTTTTATTGAGGTACACAGAATGTCGCCCTCGACCACATGCCAGATCTATAAGAGCCGAATTTTTAGGCAGCTTAATTTTATTTAATAGTTTATCGATGAAGTTTTCAGCTTCAACATAATCTCTGTCTTTATATAAAATATGATAATATGGTGTATTAAACCAGCTTTCGAACCAAGCCATTGTTTTGTTTTTTTTAGTAGTGGCAAAGTTAGAAAAAATCACTAATATTGCAACAGTGTCGCATTATTTTTTTATTGAAGGATGAAATGGGGAATAAGAGAAATACAAAATCCAAGCAACAGGTTTTAGAAATTCTTAAAACTGAAAAAGGAGCTTTATGTCATGAAGTCTTTCAGGACAGGCTACGGGATTCTGTGGATAGGGCGACTATTTATAGGATTCTCAATAGTTTTTGTGATGATGGTATTGTCCATCGCATTATTAGCGATGAGGGGAAGCAGTATTTTGCTTTAAGCCAAGTATGTTGTGCAAAAGAACACCGGCATCATCATTTTCACTTCCGTTGTTTAAAGTGTAAAAGGGTTAGTTGTATGCCAGAAGAATTAATGATCGATTTCCCGAAATCTTACCACGTGGTCCAATTGAATGCTTTTGCATCGGGATATTGTCCAAATTGTGTAGAAAAAGAGGAATAGCCTTTTTAAAATGTGTATTTTTGTGGGATATTTTATGTTATGCAAGAAGGAGATCTGGAAATACAGGTGAAAACTTTTTTCGGGCTGGAAAATATCCTCGCGGAAGAAATCAAAAAATTAGGTGGAAAAAATGTAGAGATAAAAAACCGCGCTGTTAATTGTGTGGGAGATTTAGGTTTTTTATATAAATTAAATTATTCTTTGCGCACAGCGCTGAAGATTTTGGTTCCGGTGTTGACGTTTAAAGCCTTTAACGAAAATAAATTTTATGATAAACTTTTTAAATTTCCATGGGATGATTACTTAGATCCCGATCAAACTTTTGCTATAGATGCGACTGTATACTCCGAGCGTTATACTCACTCTCAGTTTATGACGTTTAAAATGAAAGATGCTATCGTAGATTACTTTGTGATGAAATATCGCAAACGTCCTTCAGTGGATACCAAAACTCCGGATATTAAATTTCATTTGCATATCGACAGGGAGTTGGTAACGGTATCTCTGGATAGTAGCGGAGACCCTTTATTTAAAAGAGGATATAGAAGAGAACAGACAAAAGCGCCTATTAATGAAGTGTTGGCGGCAGGGATGTTACAGTTAGCAGGTTGGGATGGAAAAGGAAATTTCTTAGACCCCATGTGTGGATCCGGCACTTTACTCATAGAAGCTGGAATGGTGGCCATGGATTTACCCGCACAGATCTTTAGGCGAGATTTTGGCTTTATGAAATGGAAAAACTATGATGCAGCATTGTTCACAAAAATCAAGGATTTCCGCGTTAGCAGAGTTAAAGCCTTTGAAGGCAAAATCTTAGGATACGATATAGATGAAATTGCTTTAGAGAGTGCGGGGGTCAATATTAAAGCAGCTGAAATGGAGGATATTATTGTAGTAAAAAAGAAAAACTTCTTCGATTCTAAGAAAGAGATTTTTCCGCTTTTAATCGTTTTTAATCCTCCTTATGATGAACGTTTGACCATTTCTGACGATGCATTTTATAAAAAAATAGGAGATACTTTTAAAAATCATTATCCTAATACATTGGCCTGGTTGATATCAGCAGATCTTGAAGCTGTTAAGAAAATAGGTTTACGCCCCTCTCGAAAAATTAAGCTCTTCAATGGAAAATTAGAATGTCGCTTTTTGCAATATGAAATGTATGATGGCAGCAAGAAAACGCATAAACAAAAAGCTTGATGACCGTAAATCTCTGTTTCATCCTCTCTATAATTATTTCGAAATATGAAAATATCCATTATTGTAGCTATTTATAATAGAAGAGATGAGCTTTTTGAACTCCTCAATAGCTTTTCTCATCAGACATATAAGGATTTTGAGGTTATAATTGTAGACGATGGATCCTCTATTAATTTATTACCCACGGTAGAGATATTTCGATCCATGTTCAATATTCAGTATTTTAAAAAAGAAAATACAGGGCCTGGGCTTTCACGCAATTATGGTGCACACCGGGCAGAGGGTGAGTGGCTAGTATTTTTGGATTCTGATGTTATCGTAGAAAAAGATTATGTGGAGCAAGTACTTAAAAATATTGAGGAATATCCTACAGATGCTTTTGGAGGAGCTGATAAAGCGCATAAAGGCTTTAATCTTTTGCAGAAAGCAATATCTTACTCCATGACCTCCGTTTTTACCACCGGTGGAATAAGGGGCCGCAAGAAAGCGGTGGGGAAATTTCAACCCCGTAGTTTTAATATGGGAGTAAAAAAGTCTGTTTTTTTAGAGATAGGTGGATTTTCAGATATGAGAATAGGCGAAGACCCAGACCTGTCCATGTCTCTATGGGAGCATGCTTATCAGACTACTTTTTACCAAGGGATAGCTGTATACCATAAACGCCGTACAAAACTATGGAAGTTTTCCAAGCAAGTCTACCAGTTTGGAGTGGCCCGTCCTATTCTCAACCAGCGTCATCCTTTATATACTAAGATAACCTTTTGGTTTCCCAGTATATTTACACTCGGTTATGCCATAGGTATTATTCATTACTTTTTTGAAGGGAATGGTTTGATTCTTATTTTATATGGACTATATACCTTAATAGTGTTTGCTCATGCCAGCTGGCTACATCGTAATATTTCCATCGGGGGATTGGCTATCGTTACTACTTATATACAGATGTTTTCTTATGGCTATGGTTTCTTAGAGTCTTGGTTGAAAATTAATATAGGTAAACAAAATGCGAAAAAGGCTTTTCCTGGTCATTTTTATGAATAAAATCAACAGAAGAGCATGATTATATGTTAAATTAATAAGCCTCCTAAAGTTAGGTGAGCTTTTTATAAAAAAACTCACCTAACTTTAGGAGATTGAATCAAAAATACCGAATTAATATTTAACCAATTTTTTATTTCGGTAGTATATATTAGGCCAGGATGCTTACTTTTTGTTGAATTAATTCGTAGAGGGTATTTTTCTCATTTTCAGGTTTTATATTCACAGCTCGTGTTCCCTGAAAGTGTAGACAGGTAATAAAACCTTCCTGAGCGGCGTCTAGGCATGTTGCTCTTACGCAATAGTCCAGAGCAAGGCCGGCCACTTCCACGAGTTCTATATCATGGGATCTAAGAAAATCGGTGAGTCCTGTTTTGGTAAGTTGGTGATTGTCCTGAAAGGCACTATAGCTATCGATTTCCGGGTTTGTACCCTTTTGGATGATGTGGGAGGCTTTTGGGTAGTGGAGTTGAGGATGAAACTCTGCACCCCAGGTGCCTTGTACACAATGATCGGGCCACATAAACTGAGGAATACCGTTAAGAATGATACTTTCTCCCACTTTTTTGTTATGATGAGAAGCAAAGCTTTTATGATGGGGCGGATGGTAATCTTGTGTGAGGATAATTTGGCTATAAGTATCATCCTCCATAAGGCTATTAATGTAAGGAATAATTTCATGTGCTCCTGATACGGCCAATGTGCCTCCTTCACAAAAGTCATTTTGTACATCTACTATAATAAGTGCTTTTTTCATGTTCGTCATTTAATTACCAAATTTATGGTAAATTTGGTATAATAAAAGAAACAATATGGACTTAGATAAAAAATGTGTATTTTATAACAGTATAGAGGTGAAAAGAGGAAAACGAAATATGTAGTAAAAATCCAGATCGGAGGAGATCCTCTAAACATGGGTTTTTCCTGAAATTATATTAAAATTAATTTTATTAGTGTTTATACGTGATTTTGCAGTACACAAATAGGATAAAAATTTAGAAAAAATATTCAAAAGTAAAGGAAAGATGTTGGAGAATTTTGGAATCTAAAAATAAGTTTAAGGCTGAGGAGAAAATTTTCTATTGATGTAGGGTATTTGATAAAGCGGCTTTATCGGTAAGAAATCTTAAGAAAATTTTAGGATTCATTCCCAATATAATCATCCTTAGCACTCTAGCTTTTGTTCTTTTAGATTAACTGCTTTTAAAAACTTCGCCAAACAAATTTTCGAACAATTTATATAAAACGTGAAAGTCTCCAGAATATTTTAACGGAGAATAAGAGGAGCGCTATTTACAACATCTTACATGAGAGTATCAATGCTTAAGAGGATTATGGATATAGAAAATTTTTCAACATATATACAAAAGCTTTTTCATATTAAAGAGCAGGAGTTTTCGGTTTGCAGGTCCTTGGTGAAATTAAAAAAAATACCCAAATCCAGGCTCCTCATAAGAGGAGGAGAGATTAATAAAGAACTTTATTTTGTAGAGCGTGGATTGTTGCGTCAATATTTTACAGATAAAAACGGCAGGGAGCATATCCTTTATTTTGCACCCGAAAACTGGTGGTTAGGGGATCGAAATAGCTCTTATTTTAACGAGCCTACCCATTTTACCATTGAAGCTGTAGAAGATACAGTAGTGGTGGAAGTAGAACCTGATTTTTTTATTAATATCAGTAAAACTTATCCCGAGGCGATTGCTAAATCCGAATTTTTATTACACCGTCATATTCGTCAGCTTCAGAAAAGGGTTTCTCTCTTGTTAGGAGCTACGGCAGAAGAACGCTATTTGGACTTTCTAAAAACCTATCCTAATCTTGTAATGAGGGTGCCACAGTGGATGATAGCATCTTATTTAGGAGTTACTCCGGAGAGTCTTAGCAGGGTACGTCGGGCGTTGGCAAAGAAGAATTTTTTGCCCGATTCATAAACTTAAGAAATAAAAAGTATACTAGGATTTATCCCTACTGATGAGAGTTTAAAATTTGACTCCAAATGAATATAAGAAAAATAATTTCTGAACATATTTATTTTATTATTTAAGGGATTATCTACAGATATCAAAAGCTAGAAGGGGGGTACTTCACTTAAGTTTTAAGCTTTTTAGGGACTTGATTCCATATAAAAAATATTTATACTTCTTTAGAGACTTATTTTATTGCAGTTAAAGTTGATGAATTTTAGGGTAGCATACGCAGATCAAACAATGCTTTTATTGCCTTTCTGGGAAATTAAGTTCCTATCAGTAGACGTTTACCATTTTTAAATTTAATTTTGATAGCCTTATTGCCGCTAATCGTGTAAGCGGTCCCTCTTACTCCTATTCTATACCCCCAACCTAAATATTCTCCATTAAGAGAATATTTTTCAACTTTAATCGCTTTAATTTTATCCCACTCGTAAAATTTTTTATTAAAAAAAGGGAAAAAACTAATATAAATTCCCTCTTCTTTCAGGGTTGTTTTTAAATTAATTGAAGTGAAAAAGAGTAAGAAACAGATATAAAAAATAATAAATATTATAAGTCCAGCACTGCTCAATGGTTTGTCCCCAGCATTTCTTTTAATATTAATTGTCTATAAGCTTCTGGCAATAATAAAATAAAGGGGATGAATAAGAGTATCTTCCACCATATATTTATCTTCTGTTTCTCTTCAAAAAATATTTTATTTTTCATTTAGTAGCGTTAAATGAATACAATATTATAAAATATAAGTAATGTTTTGATTGTATAATTTGATTTTATGTTGTATTTATTGTTTTTTTTATAATGATTTGTGTAATTTTAAGCAGATGAGAAAAATAAAAAACAGGTGCTATATTGGATTTTTCTATTGTTTTGGAGAGAAGAAGTTATTTTTTTTAACGTATTGTATTGTAGCTTCTAAGAGTCGCTGGTCACTTTTTGATGGGATAAACTTTTTATTGAGCACCGATTAGATTGAGAATGATTGTATGCTGTTAATTTTTAAGGGATAAAACTGTAGAAGTAGTTAAACCCATCTAAAAAAAACATTAATGTAAAAATAATAAGCATCTCTTTAATAAAAAATCAATAGTTTATAAAAAAAACATTAAATTCGGAACCAGAATCTGGTATAAGATTAAACAAAATCAGGAATAGATAGAAATGAACATCTCTTATGATTTACAAATCTTATCAGGGGTAAAGAGTTATTTAAACCTTTAGAATCATCTATCAAAAAAGAGACTGTTTTGTCCTGAAAATTCTAGGTTCAGTCATGCAAATATGAAAAAATATTTATGGTTTTGTTTTATTTTCATTCAAGTTTACAGCTATGCTCAACGGAGAGATATCTCAAAAATTAAAATAGTTGATGCTATAACATCAAAGCCAATAGAGAATGGAAAAATTATATTGTATTCCCAAAAAGACACGCTACTATACTCCTCTTTTGTAGGAGGGGCTTTTCTACTGGATTGTAAAAAGTACTTACCGAATATTCGTGTTTTTTCGGTTATAAAAGAAGGTTATGATGTTTATACGTTAAATACGTCGCCGAATTTATGTTTATCTCATGAGGATTATCTTGTAAAATTGGTTCCTTATGGAAAATTAATAGAAGAAGTAAAGGTAAAAGCGCCACTCATTAAGCAGGATATAGAGAAAATAACCTATAATGTCTCAAGAGACCCGAAGAGAAAGTCCCTAAATCTTGTAAGATTTTTACCCAATCTTCCCTTTGTTAGCCTTTCTCCAGATGATGAGCCTCTTTTTAAAGGGAAATCAAATTTTATCATCTTACTCAATGGTTTACGAACTCCCTTATTTTCAGAAAAAAACTTACGCGAGTCTTTAAAATCTCTTTCCGCATGGACGATTTCGAAAATTGAAATTATGACAGATCCCGATCAGTGCTATGCAAGCGAGGGATATGTTGCGGTTATTAATATTATTACTTTTAAGAATCCTTCAGAAGTCTATTATGCAGCCTTCGATCTTAGTGCAGGCACTTTTATGTTCAGTGTCAATGGGGCTGTAAATTTTAGGAAAAATAAATTTGGTTTTATCATGGAGGGAGGAGGAAATATTGAGAGAGCCTCCTTATAGCCAGCAAAAATATAATACAATAAGTGATAACTTTTTTATATCTTCCAGTGGGCATAAAAAGATTAGCCTACGACCCCAGCATGCTAATCTATTATTGAGTTATGAAATCACCCCCTTTAGTTTGATCAATATTGATGTGGGCATTTCGGGCCTCACCTTGAGAAGTCGATTCAACAATCACACCGACTTAATTTATAAGAATAAGCCTGCTGCTAGTACCTATAGCTATGATCTTGATGAACAGGAGAAGGAGCAAGAATTGAATTTAAATATAAATTACCAGAGAAAATTTAAAGAAAATAAAGATAAGATTTTAACCTTTTCCTATTCTATTAATCAGAACCGTTCAAACAATACTTTGGTAAACCTTTTGGTTAAAAGCCATAATTTTAACGGAAAGAATCAAAAACAGTTTTCTCTGAATAAGCAATTAAATAATGCTGTACAAATAGATTACGTTTATCCGCGGGGTAATTTAAAAATTGAATCGGGGCTAAGATTTACCCATAGGGATCTCTCCAATGATTTTTCTTCTATCATCATTAATCCATCCACCGGAAATATTGGAGTTGATACTTTAAATACGGGAGATATGAATTATAAATTATCTGTTTTAAGGACTTATCATTCCTATCTTTTTAAATTAGCACCATTTTCTTTTAGAGCTGGGGTAAGAGATGAATATACTTTTTTGCAGGCTGATTTTATGACGGGTGCTCCGATTAAACAACAATATACGAACTGGCTCCCCTCTATGAAAATAAATTATAAGGTGAGCAATAGTATATGTATGCGGCAATATTTAAACAGCATGTCCAGCGCCCAGGAATTGCGCTATTAAATCCTTTAATCTTAAAAAAGGATCCGTACTTTTCGAATACAGGTAATCCCAATTTAAAACCTGTGCTTATAAATAATATAGGATTTGAATACAGTAGATTTAAAAAGACTGCTATTGCTTTGGGACTTAATTATATTTTTTCTAAGAATACCATTCAAAGGATTACACAAAACCGAACGACTCCCTTATATTAACAAGTTTTGCCAATATTGGTCGGTATAAAAAATGGGGTCTGGATGCCAGTATTGAGCTTCCGATAACCTCTAGTCTGGATTTTTCTGTGAATGGTTCTTTATATTATGTAATGGTAAAAAATGAAAGGTTTGCTCAATCTGAAGCGAATAAAGGCATTGAGGGATTAATTTATAGTTATCTAACCTATAAATGGAAAACATTTGAATTTATGGCAACTTAGGTTACGTGGGTGCTAGCATTAGTATACAGGCAAAATCAAATCCCTATTTTTATTCATCATTGGGGGTTTCAAAACCAGTCTTCCAGCATCAGGGCAGTATATCTTTAAAAATTAACAATCCTTTTCAAAAGTATCGAATGATAAATACTGATGTGAAGAATCATGAAATCATACAGCTGGGGCAACAAAAAAAAATATTTAGAGGATTTTATTTATCCTTTAACCACCGATTTGGTAAACTTAAGAAAGAAGTGAAAAAAAATGAACGTAGTTTACAGGTGGATGACACTGCCAGAGAAACCGGTACAATAAATTAAGATAACTGAAGAGGATTATTTCTTTCAATATCTAAATAAAAAAGCAGAACATTTCTCTAAATTTTCGTGCAGAAATTCGCCAACGAAAGCTGGACTTGTTTTTCATTTATCAAGTTAATCTCTTTAAATGATCTTGAATCTAATTAAGATCAGGTCTCAAAAAAGGTTGAACCATACTTTTAAGGGTAAGGCGTCAAAAGTGCATTTCCGGAACAGTGTCGTCTGCATAGAGCTTTCCAGCTGTTGCCGCTTTTATTTCTTCCAGTGTTACCCCTGGCGCTCTTTCCAGAATCTTAAATCCTCCTTCTGGGAGAATTTCGTAAACGCCCAGTTCTGTAACGATTTTCTTGATACATCTTACACCGGTAAGGGGTAGGCTGCATTGGGGGAGTAGTTTGCTTTCTCCTTTTTTATTCACTTGTTGCATGGCCACAATAATATTTTTAGCAGAAGCGACCAAATCCATAGCTCCCCCCATTCCTTTTACCATTTTTCCCGGAATTTTCCAATTGGCAATATCTCCATTTTCAGAAACTTCCATCGCACCAAGGATAGTTAAATCGACTTTTTGCGCTCTAATCATTCCAAAGCTCATAGCCGAATCAAAAGTGACCGAACCTGGGAGGGTGGTAATGGTTTGCTTTCCAGCATTGATCAGATCGGCATCCTCTTCTCCTTCGTAAGGAAACGGCCCCATTCCTAATAAACCATTTTCCGATTGTAAAACTACGTTTATTCCTTCTGGAATATAATTGGCTACTAAAGTAGGAATACCAATCCCGAGATTAACGTAACTATTGTTTTTGATCTCTTCTGCGATACGCCTTGCGATTTGTTCTTTAGTTAACGGCATAACTTAATTTTTAGATCTTAGGGTTCTTTTTTCAATTCTTTTTTCATACTGTTCTCCTTGAAATATCCGATGAACGTAAATCCCCGGGGTATGTATTTCATCGGGTTTTAAATAGCCTACCTCTACCAGTTCTTCCACTTCTGCAATGGTAATCTTGCCGGCTGTAGCCATGATAGGATTAAAATTTCTGGCCGTAGATCGAAAAACAAGATTGCCAGCTGTATCGCCTTTCCAGGCTTTTACAAGTGCAAAATCGGCCTGAAAGGCATATTCTAATAAGTAATCTTTTCCATCGAAATTGCGAATTTCTTTTCCTTCTGCTACTTCCGTTCCGACTCCTGCAGGGGTAAAAACAGCAGGCATACCATAGCCAGCAGCCATGCATCGTAGTGCTAAAGTTCCTTGGGGGATAAGCTCCACTTCGAGTTCCCCGCTGAGGAGTTGGCGTTCAAACTCTGCATTTTCACCTACATAGGAAGAAATCATTTTTTTTATCTGCCGTTGATGTAAGAGGAGTCCTAATCCAAAATCATCGACACCCGCGTTATTTGAGATGCAGGTGAGATTTTTTACGCCACTTCTTACCAATTCGGCAATGCAATTTTCGGGAATACCACACAAACCAAAGCCCCCAAACATGAGGGTCATTCCATTTTGGATGCCCTCACAGGCGGCTTTTACATTTTTTACACTTTTATTCATCATGGTATTCTAATAGTATTTCAGGTTTATATCGGGTTTTATTTTTAATAAAGTTTGATATATTAGCTCAATAACATTTTTAACATCTTCTTTGCTTACCATTTCAACTGTGGTATGCATATAGCGTAAAGGTAATGAAATTAGAGCAGAAGGTACGCCTCCATTCGAGTGAGCAAAAGCATCTGTGTCTGTGCCGGTTGTACGGCTGGCGGCAGCTCTCTGGAAAGGTATTTTTTGATGGCGGGCTGTTTCAATAATTAATTCACGGATGTGGTGGTGTACGCTGGGAGCAAAGAAGACGACGGGACCAGATCCACAGTTTTGGTGGCCTTCTTTCTTCTTTTCTATCATAGGTGTGGTGGTATCATGGGTCACATCTGTAACAATAGCGATATGAGGCTTAATAGTATCTGCAACCATTTCGGCGCCATATAATCCTACCTCTTCCTGTACCGAATTGGTAATATACAGTCCAAAAGGTAGTTTCTTTTTATTTTCTTGAAGCAGACGGGCTACTTCTGCAATCATAAATCCTCCGATCCGATTATCCAAGGCTCTACACACAAAATATTTGTCGTTAAGTTCAAAGAAAGTGTCGGGGTAGGTGATCATACACCCCACGAAAATACCCAATTTTTCTACCTCTTCTTTAGAAGAGGCTCCACAATCGATAAAGATGTTATCGAGCTTTGGTGTGGGTTCATTCTGATTGGAGCGGGTATGCACGGCAGGCCAGCCAAAGACCCCTTTTACCACACCCTTTTCACCATGTATATCCACTACTTTTGAGGGGGCGATCATTTGATCCGAACCTCCATTTCGGATGACGTATATAAAGCCGTCATCTGTAATATAATTAACATACCACGAAATTTCATCGGCATGGGCTTCAATCACTACTTTAAACTCGGCCTCTGGGTTGATAATACCGTAAGCCGTTCCGTAATGATCAACTTCAATTTTGTCTACATAAGGTTTTATATACTCTGTCCATACTTTTTGTCCCTTATGTTCAAAACCCGTTGGTGATGAAGTGTTTAAATAATTTTCTAAAAATTTAAGTGATCTCTTATTGAATTTCATTTAATTGAGGTATGATTTTTGTTCTTTATTACTTCTCGTAAAGTTATGAAAAAATATAGAATTTTAAGTTTAATTTGTTTCTGCATGGCGATTTTGGGGTATGCTCAAAAAGATAAAGAGAACTTAGGTATAGGTGACTTTAAAGATGAAAAGGCGATCCAAATGCAGGTAGATAAGGATGGGCGTAGGTATTATTGGGACGATCAATTACAGGCCAAAATTTATACAGAAGAGAATGGGGATAAGCTCATTGAAATGGATGAAATTAAACTCATTAATAAACCGAGATTCAATAATCAGTTAGACCGGCAATATTATAGTTTTCTAAATAAAAAATTGGTAAAGGTTTACCCTTTATTTGTTAATGCCTTAGAGCAATATAAAAGTTTACAGGCAGATTTGGAGCATATTCCTATAGAACAGAGGAGGTCTTTTACCAAAAAAAGGCAAAATGAACTAGCGGATCGTTATGAGGCTAAATTAAAAGATTTGACCACCACCGAGGGGCAGGTGTTTGCTAAATTGATGAACAGAGCTACAGGTAAAAGTGTCTTTGAAATTATCAAAGATTTAAGAGGTGGATGGAGTGCTTTTTGGTGGAATTTAAAGGGGAAGGCCGCAGATATTGAGTTAAAAAAAGAATATAATCCTTACCTTAATCGGGACGATGAATTTATAGAATGTTTACTTCAGTCTGCATGGAATTATGGTTACCTGACCCCATATTCCGGATATAAAGATTTTAAAATTAAAAAATCTACCGATTAATCCCTCGTGAGCGCCGCATTTTAGATGCTCTTTTCTATCTTTGTGTCCAATTAAAGATAGAAAAATATGAAAAAATTGTGGCATCGGTTTGTGGTGTGTACATTTGTGGCGGCCTCTTTACAAATGTATGGTTGGGGGCTTACAGGTCATCGTATCGTGGCTGAAATTGCCGAAAATAATTTAAATGCTCGCGCTAAAAGGCACTTGAAAAAGATTTTAGGAAAGGAAAGTATGGCATATTGGGCCAATTGGCCAGACTTTATAAAATCCGATACCACAGGCGTTTGGAAATCTACTTATACTTGGCACTATGTGAATATTGATCCTCAACCGGATTTTGATACTTTTAAATCGGTGCTTTTTGCGCAGCCGGCACCCACCCTCTATACACAGATCAAAAAACTTTCGGAGCAAATTAAGCATAAAAAAACCTCGCTTCAAGACAAAAAAATTGCATTAATATTTCTCATTCATATCATGGGTGATATGGTGCAGCCTATGCATGTGGGCAGAGCAGGCGATTTAGGAGGGAATAAAATAACGGTTTCTTACTTTGGGAAAAACACCAACCTTCATAGCGTATGGGACGAAGGCCTAATAGATTCCTTAAAATATAGTTATACAGAGTTTGCCAGGCTTTTAGATATTAGATCGAGAGCAGAGATAAGAAAGATCCAAAGCGGAACATTAGAAGAATGGCTATATGAGAACCATCGGCTGGCAAATCGTATCTATGCAGATACCCCAGTTGGATCTAAACTGAGTTATGCTTATGGTTATAAATATGATAAAATATTAGAAGAGCAACTCCTGAAAGGAGGTCTAAGACTGGCTAAAATATTAAATGAATTACTTTAAAAAAAAATGCTGAGCTTTCTCAAATACCAATTGGTCTACGGTAAGGCAAAAGGGATTTGGAGCTGAAAGGGGAAACCATTCAGCTCTTTTTATTTCGGGCACCTGAATTTTTAAATTATCAAAATCTTTAATTTTAACCCTGTAATAAATCGTAAGAAGCTGTTCGTTCTCTTGATATAGGGATCTAAGGAAAGTTTCCTGAGTGTAAAAATGTTCTATAATTTCTATTTTAACGTTCAGTTCCTCCATAAATTCACGATGTAAACAATCAAGAATGCTTTCTCCAAATTCAAGGCCTCCACCTGGAAGCTTCAGGAGGTCTTTTCCGCAATAAGATTCAAAAAGGGTTAATATATTTTGATCTTCTATGCAGAGCGCATAGACCCGAATATTATATCGATCTATGGTTTCCATGCGTTGATCATTTCGCGTTTTCCCTTAGGCCCCTCTAATTTTTCGACTTTCAAATTAAGATTTTTTAAAATTCTCTGCAGACTCCCTTTACAAGAGTAGGTGGTAAACAATCCTCCTGAGGACATTTTTTCAGTAACCATTTTTATCAAAGGTTCTTCCCATAAGTCTGGCTGTACACGTGCGCTGAAGCAATCAAAATAAACCAGATCAATAGGAGGTAGTTCAATAGACTGTAATTTAAAAAAATCAGCTTTTATTTTTTGAAGTTGGAAGTTTTTTTGAATATTTTCCAATTTTTCCCATTCTATATGATGGATTTGCATAAAAGCATCTTTTACCATTTTATTTTCAAAAAAATCACTATAAGCCAGGGGGTAGATTTCATCTGGGGAGAGAGGATATTTCTCCATAGCATAATAGTTTACAGCCTGATAAAAATCAGATGTTAAGAACCTGTCTAAAGTAACCAACGTATTAAGGCCGGTTCCAAACCCTAGCTCTAGAATATTTATTTCACATTTTTTAACCCGATTTATTCCATTTTTAATAAAGATGTGTTGTGCTTCTAATAGTGCTCCGTGGTGAGAGTGATAGGTTTCGTTTAAGTTGCTTACATACAATGTTTTACTTCCGTCTCCTGTTGTTTTAAGGCTTCTTAGCATCAAAAGTTTTTCACAAAGTTAAGATAATTTCTGCTATATATAAAAAATGTTATATTTGTAAGAATAATTTTGATAAATATAATAATGATAATCCAGAAAACTTCGAATTCAAGAATCCAGAATTTAGACAAAGATAATATTTCATTCGGGTCTACCTTTATTGATCATATGCTGGTGTGTGAGTATGAAAATGGAAAATGGGGAGAGGTACGCATTATGCCCTATGGATCATTTTCCTTTAGCCCTGCCATGATGTGCCTGAATTATGGGCAAGCTTGTTTTGAGGGAATGAAGGCTTATAAAGATCAGAAGGGACAGGTTTTTCTTTTTCGTCCAGAGAAAAATTTTGAAAGAATAAATAAATCTGCTAAACGTTTAGCAATGCCCGAAGTTACTCGGGAAATGTTTGTCGAAGGTTTGAAGGCGTTGGTAGATATTGACCGAGCATGGATCCCTCAGGGAGAGGGTTTTTCCCTATATATTAGGCCCCTTATTTTTGCTACTGAAGAAGCTTTAATGGCCCGGGAATCCAATAAGTATATGTTTGCGATTATAGCCAGTCCAGCTAAGGCTTATTATAGCGCTCCGGTTTCTGTATTGATTTCCGATTACTATTCCAGAGCCGCCAATGGTGGCATTGGATTCGCTAAAGCAGCGGGGAATTATGCTGCCGCTTTTTATCCCACACAGTTGGCAAATGAGGCGGGATACGAACAAATCATATGGACAGACGATGCTACCCACGGTTATTTTGAAGAGAGTGGGACGATGAATGTCTTTGTGCGTGTGGAGGATACTATCTATACACCACCTGTGTCCGAAAGAATTTTGGACGGAATAACCCGTGACAGTTTTATTGAACTGGCTAAAAGAAGAGGAATGGAAGTCGTGGTAGATAAAATACCGGTGCAATTTGTTATAAACGCCCATAAAGAAGGTACACTTAAAGAAATATGGGGGGTAGGAACCGCAGTTGTTTCTAATCGATTTAAGGCGATGGGATACAAAGGAGAACGCTTAACTTTACCTCTACTATCAGATGAAGAGAGTTATGCTGAAAACTTGAAAAAAGAATTGATAGGTATTCAATCGAATCAGCAGGAAGACCCTTTCGGATGGAGAGTATTAGTAGAGGAGGGGGTTGCCCATAAATAAGAAAATTCGTTTGCTAAAAATAAAAAATAAGAAGCTCCTGAAGCTTCTTATTTTTTACCCCATATCATTCTAAAATGATTAGACATGTCTTTTAGTAAATAAACTTCTGAAAGTTTATTCTTAAATAAATCTAAGGTCTCTGGTCCTAGCTTTTGGTTAATTTCTAAAAAAATAAAGCCATCCTGAGAAAGAAGAGAGAGGCTATCGTTTGCAATTTTTCGGTAAAAAGCCAATATATCTGTTGGCGGTGCAAAGAGAGCCATATCCGGTTCAAAATCCTTTACGGTTTTGTCGATATCTGGAGCTTCATCTACTCCTATATAGGGAGGATTACTAATCATAACATCAAAATTCCCCGAAAGTTGCATATTCAGATAATCTCCATGTATAAAATGCATATCTAGACCTTGTAGTAGCGCATTCTGCTTCGAAATTTCTAATGCTTTTTCAGAATAATCCAATGCATAGAGGGTCGCATTTTTCAGATGTTTGGCTAAGGTAATAGCTATACAGCCGGATCCTGTACCGATATCTAAAATTTTTAATTTCTTGTTTTGGGGGAGTTTTTCCAATGCTAACTCAATAAGTTCTTCGGTCTCCGGTCGCGGGATTAAAACATTTTCATTCACAAAAAAAGTTTCTCCGTAGAAGTGAGATTTCCCCAGAATTTGTTGATAGGGTGCACCCGATTTTAAAGCCTGAAGGGCCTGTTCAAACTTTAGATTAAGTTCAGGACTAAGCTCCTCATGGAGATGAAGTTTAAGTTGAATGCTATGATAGTTCAAGAATTCTTCCGCAAAAAAAGTAAATAATTTATAAATTTCGGCTTCAGAATAGATTTCTTTTAGCGTGTGCTGATAAAGTTTTTGTAAATGATATATTTTCACAATTTAGCGGGTAAAAATAAAATGATTTTCAGTGGATAGCTGATCATTAAAAATGTAACCTTCAAGATGGAATGCTTTTACATCCTCTAGCTTTTCAATTTTTTGTTGTGCGCAAAACCTAGCAACAAGCCCTCTCGCATGTTTGGTATACACTACAATGGTTTTATATTGTCCATCTCTTTCCTCATAAAAGTCAAACTCGATAAGGGGCGCTTTTAATTGTTTTTTATCGATGACTTTCGCATATTCATGACTAGCTAAATTAAGGATAAAATCATTGTTTTTTAGTTCACTATTGAGCGCTTTGGTTACTTTATCTGTCCAGTAGTGATAAAGGTTTTTATAAGTTTCGAATCCGAAACCACAGCCCATTTCTAAGCGGTAGAGCATGATTTGATCCGAAGGTTTTAACCATCCATACAGTCCGGAGAGTATTCTTAAATTTTTTTGTAAATAATCCACCGCATCTTTATCCAATGTTTTTACCTCTAAACCTCTGTATACTTCACCTGCAAAAGTAAAAAGGGCTGCGGCAGAGTTTTCGGCAGAAGGCTTTGGAGTCCAGTTTTGGTTGCGTTCCCAGTTTTCGCGCGCCAGCTTATCCGAAATATGCATAAGCGTTTTAAGGGAGTGAGGATCTTTTTCTTTTAAGTACTGCTGGATATGGGTGGCCTCTTCTATAAACATAGGAGAGGAAGCTTTTAGTAGTTCTGTTGAGTTACCAATATTCATCAGTTTTGCCGGGGAGATGAGTATTTTCATATTTTTTTAATCTTTAAAATCACCTTTTTCATTTCTTATAACTTTCGGGACTTCCTCTGTCAAATCTACAATGGTAGAGGCTTTGTTATCCCCATATCCGGAGTCGATGACAAGATCTACTATATTTTTATATTTTTCTGCGATTAACTCTGGATCGGTGGTATATTCTAGAACATCATCATCATCTTTAATAGAGGTAGATGCAATGGGGTGGCCTAATTTGGAGACGATGAGTTGAGGTATAGGATGATCCGGAACGCGAATTCCTATTGTTTTTTGACCCTTATAGGCTAGTGGCAAAGTTTTATTGGCGTTTAAGATAAACGTAAAAGGTCCTGGTAAATAATGTTTTAGTAACCTGAAGCAGGCCGTGTCAATAGGTTTGGTAAATTCCGATAAATGGCTAAGATTGTTGCAAATAATTGAAAAATGAGCTTTTTCTAATTTAACACCCTTTACCTGTGCTAGTTTTTCCATGGCTTTAATATCAAAAATATTGCACCCCATAGCGTAAACAGTATCGGAAGGATAAATAATAAGCCCTCCATTCTTGAGGGTCTTGATTACTTCTTGAATAAGATGTTCTTGAGGATTTTCAGGGTAAATTTTTAAAATTTTTGCCATTCAGCAAAGTTACACATTTTTATCAGTGAGCGGTGGATGATTTTCTAAGTCTATTTAACTCTTGTTAATACTATAATATTATGCGATGCGGCGAAATCAATTATTCAATATCACTCAACCCTGTAAATAACATAGAGTTTTCTATAGAAGACGATCTTGGATAGTTTACATCATATTACCCTCAAACAAAAAGCTAAATTCAATACATAGGTATACAAAAGAGTGACGAATTCTGATCTTTACAAAAACATTCAGAGGGATATGAGCACCATCCAAAGGCACTGAATGGGTGCTATAATTTAAAATATAGATATTTTCGTCTGTCTTTAGTCAGCTAGCCTAAGCCTATTGATCGTAGAAAGTACTCGTTTTTTCCATATTTCGGGCTGAGTAGAATATCCTGCAGCAGCCATAGCTTTTACCCATGCGGAATAATTGTTTGATCCTTTTAGCTTTGTATAATATTTTTTTCGGCTAATCATTTCACAAAAGGCTTTATAACTATGCTGAGCAGAAGCAAAGCTTCTATATTTAGATTTGCTTACAGTATTTTTTCCAACGATTCCAAAGTGATTGTGTAAGATTTTACTGTTTTTACTGGTGCCATTACCTGATTCTAATATTGCTACCCCTAAGATGATTGAACTTGGAATACCATATTCTTTTGAAAGTGTCGTAGCTAAGTCTTTATGTTTTTTGATATAAGAATGCTGGGCGTTAGCATGTAAGGAAATAAAAGTAAAAACTAAACTTATGAGAACAACTTTAATCTGAATAAAATATTTCATAAATATTTAAATTTTATTGCGAAGTTATACTTTCACCCCTCTATGCTCAAATTTTTAATGTTTTTTAACTTCTTTTCAAGGTTCTTTATATTCAAACTGTCTTTTTTTGTTAAAAATTTTAACATTTATTTTGTTATTTGAGACATCGATTTCGATAAATTCCTGAACTTCAAGGCATTTTCTATCCGAGCATCCTGAGGTCGTATAAAGATCCGGTTTTATTTGTATAATAGGTGTATCTTGTTTAAAGTTCTGAATGAAAGATGCATATTGACTTTTAAGTAACTTTTCCAAGCGGTACTTTATAACGGGATGTTCAAAAAAATCTATATTTAGCGGATATTCATTTTCAAAATTTTTGATAAAATAAAGTTCGGGCTTCTGGCTGTTTTTAGGTGTTATTTTCATGCTATGGTGGAATACTGATGGAAGATAATTTCCCTTGAAACCTAGATTTGAGGAGATGGTTGACTGGTTGGATTCGTAATTAATCTTCATGTTTTTACCATGGAAGTTTAAGTAGAGTTTGTCTTTATGTTTTTTATATTCAAAAGGGACAACCAGAACATAGCCATTATAAAAACCCTTTGAATCTATATTGTAATAAGCGATTCCATTTTTATCGTAGGCGGAAAAATTAATATCGTAATTTTTAGCGTGTCTGGATTTGGCAATATTGATTTCGTGTTGAATGTTAAGATTGTTTTTTGCTGTAAATCGACCAGTGATAATCTGATCGTTCAGCCCATGGATGACGTCATCTCTTAGAAATTCCACTTCTTGAGGTGCTGCTTTACACATTGTGAGAGTCGTATACACGATCAGTAAAAAAGCGATATGCTTAACGGTTCGCATCATTGGGTTCAGTATTTCAAAAATGCTATTTTTCTTGAAGGTAAGACTTTTTTAGCAAGATAAAAAGCCGAAAGTATAACTTTCGGCTTATGATAGAGAAGTACTCTTTTAAATTGCTGTAAAGCTGAGGTTTTGTTCTTGCAGTATTTTTTTCTCTTGCGCTTTATAAAAGCCACTTACAAGTTTTTCGTGAATAGCCTCAAACGCGTCTAGGGTAGCGCTGATTTCAGCATCGGTATGGGAGGCTGTAGGAATTAATCTTAAAAGAATCATCCCCTTTGGAATCACAGGGTATACCACAACAGAAGTGAATATGCCGTGATTTTCTCTTAAATCCTTTACTAAAAGCGTAGCTTCAATAGGTGATCCTTGCATCATAACAGGAGTGACACAGGTGTTGGTATCCCCAATGTTAAAACCTCTTTCTTTTAGCCCATTTTGTAGTTTATGGACGTTTTCCCAAAGTTTAGCTTTTATTTCCGGGCGATTCCTTAGCAGCTCTAATCTCTTTAGACCTCCTATTACCATCGGCATGGTGAGAGATTTGGCAAAAATTTGTGAGCGCAAGTTGAATTTTAGATATCTAATGATGTCTCTATCCCCAGCAACAAAAGCTCCAAATCCCGCCATTGATTTTGCAAAAGTAGAGAAATATACATCGATTTCATCTTGGCATTCCTGTTCTTCTCCTGTGCCGGCACCTCTGCGGCCTAAAGTACCAAAACCATGTGCGTCATCTACGAGTAAACGAAAATTATATTTGGATTTAAGTGCACAAATTTCTTTAAGTTTACCTTGTTGTCCTCTCATTCCGAAAACCCCTTCGGTAATTACTAAAATTCCGCCTTTGTTCTCATGCGCCACTTTTGTAGCTCGTTGCAGATTTTTTTCTAAACTTTCCAGATCATTGTGTTTGTAGGTAAATCTTTTACCTGCATGCAGCCTCACCCCGTCTACAATACAGGCATGAGAATCCACATCGTAAACGATAACATCATTTCTGCTAACAAGAGCATCAATGATAGAAACCATACCTTGATATCCGAAATTGAGGAGATAGGCATTTTCTTTTTGAACAAATTCTGCTAATTCTTTTTCCAGTTGTAGATGTTGATCTGTTTCCCCTGACATTGCTCTTGCTCCCATAGGATAGAACATACCGTATTCCGCAGCAGCTTTAGCATCAGCCTCTTTTACTTCTGGATGATTACACAATCCCAGATAATCATTGGCGCTCCAAAAGATTACCTCCTTCCCTTTAAATATCATTCTGGGGCCAATAGGGCCTTCCAGCCTTGGGAAAATAAAGTAACCCTCACCATAATCCGCAAACTGTCCTAATGGGCCGGGATTTTGTTTAATTCTTTCAAAAATGTCCATTTTGATTGTAGTTTTTATGGAATAAAGCCCCCCGATTTTTTATCGGGGGTATAAATATATTGAAAAGTTATTTAATGTACTCGGTTTTGAAAACCTCTTCGTAGTTGTGTACGCAGTTGCGGTTAAAACCTTGTGATTCCATCCAACCATCATTATACACCTTAGTAATATAGCGGGAGCCGTGATCTGGAAAAATTACCACAACAACATCCGCTGCCGAAAATTTATGGGTTTCCGAATATTGTTTTAAAGCCTGTATTACAGCTCCTGTGGTATACCCCCCTAATATTCCCTCCTTTAAGGCGATGTCTCTGGTAGTATAGGCAGAATTTTCATCGTTCACACGAATAAATTCGTCTATTTGATCGAAAAGTAAAGCTCCTGGAATAAGATTTTTACCCAGACCTTCAATTTGATATGAATGGATTTCGCCGAGATGAATTTCGCCAGTTTCGTGGTAAGTTTTAAGAATAGAACCATCTGCATCTACCCCTATAACTTTTATATTGGGATTCTGCTCTTTTAAAAACTTTGCTGAACCTGATAATGTTCCTCCCGTACCACAGCAGGCAAAAAGGTGAGTGATTTTGCCTTCGGTTTGCTCCCAAATCTCAGGACCAGTATTTTTATAGTGAGCCTCAATGTTTAATTCATTAAAATACTGGTTGATGTAGATAGAGTTAGGAGTTTCCGTTGCTACTCTTTTGGCTACTTCATAGTAGGATCGAGGATCATCTGCTGCAACGTTGGCAGGGCATACATAAACAGTTGCTCCTAAAGCTTTCAGATAGGCGATTTTCTCGGGCTTTGTTTTATCGCTTACCGCTAATATACATTTATAACCTTTTATAATGCTAACCATTGCGATAGAAAATCCTGTATTACCAGAGGTGGTTTCTACAATGGTAGCTCCAGGTTTTAAAAGCCCCTTCTCTTCCGCAGCTTCTATAATATGAATTGCAATTCTATCTTTTGTAGAATGCCCAGGGTTATAGGATTCTAACTTAGCATAAACCGTAGCTGGAATGTTGTTCGTTACTCGGTTTAATTTCACCATAGGGGTATTACCAATTAAACCAAGAATGTTATCGAATACATTAATCATTATATATCATTTTTCTCTAGTAACAAGTACATGCAAAAATATAAAATATTTAGTTTTAATAATTAAAATTAAGCTAAAATTAAACTGTATAAAATCACAAAACAAAAAAAAGCTTATAAATCATAGAGTTATGAGTAGAGCCAATATATGGTGAATGAAGCCCTATAATACTGCTTTTTTATAGTCTGTATTCCCCTAAAATTTACAACAAGTCTTAATTATGTAAAAATATGATTTTAAGAGTTCGCTAATTCTTTACTTTTAATAAATTCTAGGTTTTAGTGTAATCGAGGAAAAAAAACCGTAAAAAATATTTTAAAAATCTTAATTTCGCAACAACTTAAATTTTTAGCATGAAGAAATGGACCTTTAAACGGTGGAATGTTTTTTTAGGATGGGGCGTTTTTGTTATCGCAGCCATTACTTACCTGTCTACAATAGAGCCTGAGCTTAGCTTCTGGGATTGTGGAGAGTATATCTCTTCAGCCATTAAATTACAGGTGACGCATGCTCCAGGAGCAGCTCTTTTTCAATTAATTGGGGCTGTAGCTGCAATATTTGCTTTCGGAGAAGTTCATCACTATTCAATAGTCATCAATGCTATGTCTGCGTTGTGTAGTGCTTTTACTATATTGTTTTTATTTTGGACGATTAGCCACCTAGGGGTAAGTCTTTTGGGGAAAGCAATGAACCAATTAACAAAAATACAGGCTATTGGGATATTCTTTTCGGCAATTATTGGAGCCTTATCCTTTACCTTTAGCGATACGTTTTGGTTCTCGGCGGTAGAGGGAGAGGTTTATGCCATGTCCAGTATGTTTATTGCCTTGCTATTATGGCTAATCTGCAAATGGGAAAACGAATTTAATGAACATGGAAATGAAAGATGGATTATTCTTATCTTCTTTATCACTGGACTTTCTGTAGGCGTTCATATGATGTGTATGCTTACCGTGCCGGCAATTTGTCTGATTTACTATGCTAGAAAATATAGCTTTTCTTGGAAAAGTTTTTTCATCGCTAATGTGGTGACATTATTTATTTTAGGAATGGTTTTTAAGGGTATCTTCCCTTTTATTATGACCATTTTTGCAAAATGTGAAATAGCTTTTGTGAATGGATTTGGATTGCCTTTTCATTCGGGAACCATTTTTGCATTTTTAGTACTAGTAGCTCTATGTTACTTTGCCATTAACTATGCGCGTAAAAAACGGAGCAATATTTTACAGACCATTGTTCTCAGCATCATATACATGATTATAGGATTTTCATGTTGGATGGTGATTCCCATACGTGCCGTCGCCAATACTTCAATTAACCTAAATGATCCAGATAATGCTATTGGAATGTTGGATTATTACAATCGCGTTCAATATGGAGACTGGCCTACCTCTTATGGAGAAAACTATACCGCATATCTGGATTACAATGGTATAGATAAAAATGAGGAAGGCGGCTATAAAACAAAAAAAACAGGTGAGATCTATGAGAAAGATGAAAAAGCTGGACGTTATGTGCTGGCGGGCCAAAGGGAAAACATCGTATTTAATAAAAATCACGTAGGTTTTTTTCCAAGGATGTTTAGCAGTGATAAGGATGTGATGTCCAATTATATCAGCATGTATGGAGCGCCCGATTTTACTTTTAACTATAGCAATCCTGATGTGACTCAGGATAATAAAGCTCATCAAATCTTTGAAGAACTGCGGAAAAAATATGAGAATGGCTCTATAACCCTGGAGGACTATATGCAGGTGAAAAACTTTAATCTCATTAATGTAAAGAAACCTTCTTTCAGCCAAAATTTAGATTATTTTTTTAGCTTTCAGAACGGATATTATTTTGTGAGATACCTTTTGTGGAATTTTGTAGGGAGACAAAATGACTTACAGGGGCAAATGGAAAATACCAATGGAAATTGGATTAGTGGTATTCCATTTATTGATAATATGATGCATGGAGATCAGAGCCATTTGTCGGCTTATTACAAAAATGAATCGACAGTAGGCTTCTTTTTTCTGCCTTTTATATTAGGATTAGTAGGCTTCTTTTTTCAATTGAATAAAGATTTTGGGAGATTTTACGCCATACTCTCTTTGTTTATCATTACCAGTGTAGGAATTATATACTATACAGGTGTTAAGCCTTTTGAGCCTAGAGAAAGGGATTACGCCATGGTAGGTTCATTTTATGCGTTCGCTATCTGGATAGGTCTGGGAGCGGCTGCTATTTTCTATTTTTTGGATAAAAAAATAAACCGAACGACTCCTCATTGGCTAGTAGGTGTTCTGTTATTAGGAATTCCTTTTATGATGGGCTTTCAGAATTATAGACCTCATGATAGAAGCCATAAATATGCAGCTTATGATTATGCTTATTCATTTTTAAAGTCTTTACCTAAGCAGTCGGTTGTCATTTCTTATGCCGATAATGATACCTATCCGGTTTGGGGTATCCAACAGACAGAAGGATTTCGCAATGACATTAGGGTTGCCCACCAGGCGCTGCTAACAACCCCCTGGTTTATCAGTCAGATGATGCGTAAGGTAGATCATTCCGAGGCTTTACCTTTATCTATGTCTTACGACTATTATAAAGAGGGTGTTAATGACCAAATATATGTGATGTCTAAAGAAGACTGGGATACTATTTATAAAAATCTAGCAAGTCAGGGAGCCTCACTCAATGTATTAGCCTCCTTTAGGAAATTTCTGGTACAAGATACCATGACCGTAAAAGAAGCCATAGCATTCTTAAAAATGAAGTCTGAAGATAAAGACACCGTGTTAAAGTTTATCTTTGGAGAAGATAAATATGAAAAGCTCAACTTTTTGCCTGTCAATAAGTTTATTTTGCCAGTAAATGTTGAGAATGCGGTGAAAGCGGGAATTATAAAAGCTCAGGATGCACATCTAGCTCCAGATCATATAGATGTTGAGTATAAGAAATCTTCTATTATGAAGAACAATGTTTTCTTGTTAGACTTACTAGCTACTTTCGATTGGAAGCGCCCAATAAGCTTTTCTGCAGGAGGGCTATACGATGCCTCTAATATTTTCTACCTAAATGATTATTTACAATTCGACGGTTTTACTTATCGATTGATACCGATTAAGACAAAAGATAATCAGAGGGGAGATGTCGGACGAGTAGACGCTGAGGAGCTTTATCAGACTATAAAGAATTACAAGTGGGGCAATTTCAAAGATCTTTACAATCATTATGATGAAACGGCGACTCAGAATATTATCAGCTATAGACTGAGTGCCTCCCGAGCGGCTCAGGCATTAGTAGAGAAAGGAGATAAAGAACGAGCAATAGAAGTGCTAAATTTAGCGTCTAAAGAAATTCCTGTAGAGAAGTATGCGGATCCGCGTTCATTAGCCGAAATAGTATATGCTTACATACTTGCTGGTGAAGAACAGAGAGGCCTCCAACTGGCCGAGCAATTAAAACAAAATATCCTCAAAGACTACGATTATTTTGTGGGTCTTAATTCTCATCAGCAGAAATTTGTCAGAAAACAATTGTCCATCCAACCTTATTTTTATTCTTTGGTAATTAATAATGTGAGCGATGCCTATGAGAAGATAGGCCAAAAAGATAAAGCTTACCAATATATCGTTAATGCTATTACACCTATAGACAAAAGATTTTCGGATTTCATTAAGATGTTAAAGCAATTAGATAAAGAAAAAGCTTACCAGAAGTCAGATGAGGTGCAAAAGTTCATGCCTTTTTACGAATATATCTTTAATGTAATGAAGCCTTATGATTCGACTTATCCGAAGGAAAAAATGGATCAGATTACCAGTCAAATTATTAAAGTCACCCAATAGGGCTGAAAAATAAAAAGATTGTTCTTAAACTTTACAGAGCCTATAAAAAAACTACCGAATTTCGGTAGTTTTTTTATAGGCTCTGTAAAACAAAAGTTGCCACTTTGGGATAGCTTTTATACTATACAAACAAGCGTTATAGGATAATAGCGATAGACCATATGCCTTTATTCTCTCCAATCTCTGGTTAATATCTGTTTCTTTTGCCTTGGGTTTGATATCATCATTGACAAATGTTTTTAAAACCTTCAGTCCTATTCTTCTGGACGCTAATATTAATCATCTTTTTATTATTTTAATTTACAACTGTAAAAAACATACACATTATTATGAACTTCAACCTAATTCTATAATTATGTCGAAATTTATAAATTTTTGATTGATAACATCCAATATTTGTAACTATTGGAATACTTTTTTTTGGACTGATGAGAAATTTTATCAATATTTGTTTCTGTAAAACAATAAATAACTGTTTTGATTTGTACACACCTCAGAAAAATATAAAATGAAAAGAATAACTTTCATATTTTGTATTATTTGTTCAATTTTTTCTTTCTCACAAACGAAAAAAAATGATTCAATTCAGAAATTATTAGAGAAAGAAATCCGAGAAGTTGAAATAAAAGCAAATAAAAAACTTGTCGAAATAAAAGGAGATCGATTGGTTTTTAATGTGGGAAATTCTATTGCAGCCACAGGTGGAGATGCAATGGATGCTTTGAAGGTTACTCCAGGTATAAGCGTACAGCACGATAAAATTTCTATGATTGGGAAAAATGCAGTGTTAGTTATGATAGATGATAGATTCATTCAATTTTCAGGAGATGAGTTGATGATTTTTTTAAAAACCATAACATCTGATGATATAAAAAGTATTGAAGTTATCACCAATCCGCCTGTAAAATATGATGCATCGGGGAGCAGTGGAATCGTCAACATAAAATTAAGAAAAGCTAAAAAAAATAGCATTAGGGGTAACTTAAAAACCGTATATACCCAAGCCACCTATCCTTTAGGTAACTTGGGGGGAGGATTAAATTATCAGAAGGGAAAATTAACTTTGGTATCAAATATCAATTACAGCAATGGAAGTATTGCACCCTATCAGGAATATTCCATCTATTATCCGCGTTACATCTGGTTTGAGACAAATCATAAAAGAAGTTTTCAGAATAATTTAGCTGCTAGAGTTGCCTTAGACTATCAAATGAATCCCAAGACGACTATAGGACTGCAATATTCGGCAGCGGTTAATCAGCCGCTGCGTACGGGTAGGAATACCTCATATATTACAAATAACAGCGGTGTTTTAGATTCCTTGATTGTTACGCCTTCTCGTTTATCAGAGGAAAACAAAACGCATTCTTTTAATTTCCATACCCTTACAAAAATGGATACCTTGGGCACTCAATATTCAATAGATGTGGATTATTTTAACTTTAAGTCCCAATTAGATAACCATTTCAATACCCGTACACACTTACCCAATGGTATTTCTGTACCTAATCGCTTCACCGCTGCCAATAATTTAAGCCGTCAAAATATAGACATATATTCTGCTAAAATTGATTATGAAATGCCTTTGAAATGGTTTGATCTTGCTTTTGGGGGGAAAGCTTCCTTTATGAACAACAACAGTACAGTTTCTTATTTCGATACGACCAATGAGACGCCTTTTATTGATCCATCCAAGAGTAATATTTTCAATTATAAGGAGCAAACACAGGTTTTGTATATATCCGGAAATAAGAAAATTTCTGAAAAATGGGATTTTCAGGCAGGGCTAAGACTTGAAAGTACACAGACTAAAGGTTATTCCGAAACCCTCCATCAAACCCATAAAAATAATTATATTAAGTTATTTCCTACTATTTACTTAACCTATAAAGCAAATGACAACAGTACCTGGGCATTAAATTATAACAGGAGGGTGGATAGACCTCCCTATAGGTTATTAAATCCGTTTAGATATTACTCATCCTCCTATAATTATTCCGAAGGGAATCCCTTTTTACAAGCCTTCTTTACGGATAACCTCGATATATCCTACACGTATAAAGATTTCTACTCATCTGTGTACTTTAGCTATCTCACCCATGGGTTTGACCAGGTTACCTATGTTTCAGCCCATACCATCTCACAGGTTGTAATACCCTCCAATTTTTATACTCAAAAAACAATTGGACTGCTGGAGAATTATGTTTTCAATAAAGTTAAATGGTGGGAAAGCAACAACCAAATGACCCTTTCTTATTCAGAAACATTGTCGGAGATAGAAAAAATCGTACCCAGCATTAGCCATTGGGCTTTTACATTTAATTCCAATAATGCATTTATTTTAAACAAAGGAAAAACTTTTAGAGCCGAGTTAAATTTTAATTATATGTCTCCCGCAACCGCCCGAAGTTATAAGATTTCAGGCTTTTATTATATCGATCTAGGGATGAGACTCTCCCTGTTTGCAAAAAAACTTCAAATAGCGATAAATGCTTTAGATATTTTTAAGACAGATAAAAAAACATTTATTCAAGTGGTCAATGGAGTACGGCAGGAAAACTACGACTATAGAGATACTCAAAAAATAAGAATTTCGTTAACCTATACTTTTAGTAAGCCTTTAATAGAAAAAATACAACAACAAAGCAATGAAGAGGAAAAAAATAGAGTGAAATAACTTTTATATATCTGTGAGCATTTAATTAAGTTATTTAGAGAATATGAGTAGGGGATTTCTTTTTTCCCTTAAATGAAATACTGGGTTTAAAATTGCGATTTTGTATTCCATTTCGTTAGAAGAAAATTCGGCAATGTCAAAGAATATTAATCGCAAGAACAATTTATAAAGATCCATATAATTTATTCTTCGATGAGGCAGTAAGTTCTTTAGATGCTAAAAATGAAAAAACTATTAAGACCATTATTTTAAAAATAAAACAATGTTTATAGTAGCTCATAGATTATCTATTGTGAAACATTCCATAGCCTCAGTTTTAATTTATGAACAATACCTCTGAAAATATAGGTTGCATCGAACCAGCTGGGAAAAACCCATCTTTTGAAAGGAATAGAATGCTTAATCTTTTTTCTATTGTTTCTTTTTGTAGATTTGAGTAATTGCAGTTCGTTGCATCTTCATTCAGAGTATATTAACTCTCCATTGAAGCTTTCGGACTGTGTCTGTATTATCTAATTTTAAATTAGACTCATGATGAAATTTAGCAGAAAAACAATGGTGCTTTTTTTTGTAGGAATATTATTGGCCTCCTGTAAAAATGATGCAAAGACCTCAAAAGTTGAAGACCAAAAAGAAAATACAACACAGGAAAATAAGA
>NZ_JAAABJ010000067.1 GCF_009904105.1 Elizabethkingia argenteiflava
AGGTAGTACGAAAAAGCATATATACTACCAATCCAATTCAAGGGGTACATCGCCAGATACGCAAAATCACCAAAACTAAAGGTGCTTTTCCTTCAGAACAGGCACTGATGAAGCTAATGTATCTGGAAATACAGAATATCAGTAAAAAATGGACAATGCCTATCCATAACTGGGGTATCGCATTATCACAACTTTATGTTAAATTTGGAGAGAATTCTCAAGGAAAAAAACAGCTTTTGAGGAGCATTAATTTAGAACCTGACACAGTTCGGGTAACACTCCCACACTTAATGGTATAGTGTCTGCGAATACAAAGTATTCGCAATATTTTTATTTACTAATTTCTTTAATTAAAGTGCTATAAGTATTTTCAGTTTCATTAATTATATTTAAAAACTCATTTATTGAATATGTAGATAGGTCAGGTATCAATTTACTTTCAATACATTTGTTTTCCTCAAAGGAGTTTGCTATTAGTAATCGCAACAACAAAAAGTCACTTATATCTCTATCAATGCAATAAATATAGTTTTTTTGTTTTTTTTTCAAAATGATTAACTGTGGACATTTTATAACCCAAATCTTTCAGATCATTACCAAATAAAACGTTTATACTCTTTTTCATAATGTTTAATATTTATTTATACTGTTAGTTCAATTTCATTTTCAATCCGGATTGCGTCATAAATTTCCAAATTAGAATTTAAGATTTCAATTGATACAACTAATGAATATGGGATTTCACCGTGTGATTTATCCCACCCCTTATGACCTCTAATAGCAATATTAATATCTTCTGGCAAATCGTGCGATTTTATAATTGTCCAATCTTTTTGCACGGTACTATTCGTTCTACTAATGCCATCTACTTCGCCTCTTTTATCACTTTTAATTTTCCAGTTCCAGCTTGACATTGTATTTCTTTTATCTCTTTTATAAGTCGTTACCTCCCCTTCAATTTCTTTGAGAACATAATCTTTAAATTCTTCGAATGCTTCTCCAACTTTAGAACTTGTCCAATCTAGCCAAGAAGACAAATATGATTTAGTTTTCTGCCTTGTTCTTCTTACTTTGGCTGTGTAGGAAACAGTGACTTCAATTAAAATATCATATTCTTCAGCAGGAGACCTTAAAAACTCTGGAATTTTTAATGAATATATATGTCCTTCTTCTGCTCTAATATTTCCAGTATTATAAAAAGTTATACGTTGCTCACTATTTTTAGTTACCCTTTCCAGAGAAGGTATTCCATAACCAAAATGTTTTATGCTAGTTGCCGAAGGGTTTTCAAAATATGGTTCCGGCAATCTAGCACCTTGCACTACTAATCCTCTTAATAAATTTACATTTTCTTCAGGATAAAGTTTTAATAGTTGCGATACAATATAGGAAACTTTTGGAGTTGCAAATGAAGTTCCTACAATATCGTTTCCAATTGCCGCACCTCCATGTAAGGTAGAGCGTACTAATTCCGGAGATAATTCATTCTTGATTGAAACAATATTACCTGTTTTAGAAATACTTAATCCGCCGCCATATTCTACAACATCCGGTTTTATCATTCCCCAAATTCCTGTCCCAATTCTCGAAAAGGGAGATATGTCATTATGATTACCTAACGATTGAAATTCATCATTATCAATCGAAATATGATTTATTGAGCCGACTGTAATAGCAAAACTGCTTTGAGCCGGATTTGCTATTCTACAATATGCTTCATTTAAGTAATCAGGATAATTTTTCCCATTTTCTATAAAATGACTAATGCCAAAACCTCTCGCATTACTAATTGAAATATTTCCAGCGGATATTAAAAATAAAATATCTTTTTCATTAATAATTGTATCAATCGTTGCTGCCCACGATGACATATGTTTAATTCTCGAGGGTAAGCAAGAATTAACAGAGAGGTTAAATACTCTACAATCTTCATTGTCAGCAATTATTTCCTGCATTAGTTGAGCAGGAAGTTTATCTGTAAGTTTATTGTCTTGATTTAATACTCTTAGATTTCTTACATAGCAAGGGAGTTGATAAGGATTAGAAACATTGCTAATCCCATTTGGATACAAAATTGCTCCTGCAACACGAGTTCCGTGTCCCCCACCTCTTACATAATCTGCAGTAGAATCATCACCGATTATGTAAGACTTTGAATTTTTAGAAATTATAGCTGGAGAAATATATTTATTACCTTCCATTATACCACTATCAATCACTCCTATTTCAGGGGCGTCTTCTTCTGGCTCAATAATTTCAATTTCGAATGTTTCAGTTCCTTCCGATTCTGATTGTACTCCAACAATTTCATCAACCTCTGAAACTTCAAAAACAAAAGGGTAATTTAATACTAAGTCTTTTAAACCCTTTCCATTAATTTCGACTTCACAACAAAAACTGTCTTCTAAATCGATAAAATTGCTGGTAATACTACCGTAGAAATTTATAAACGCTTCAAATTCATTTTGTCTTTCAAGGAATCTATTATCACGTTCAATTAACGCTTGCCAATGTTTTTCACATCTACCTGCACAACCCTGTTTGGTTGGGTCTGGAGGTTTATCAAATGCAACACCAACCTCTAATTTATAAATAGTATTTTCATCAACACTTTGCCATATAGATTTCAAATAGTCCGAAAGTATGTGTTCTGGTTTCCATTGATTTCCATCTATGATTTCCCAAAATTCCGCAATTCGACCTCCTCCGTGCTCACCATTAAAAAATTTATTTATTTTCTTATTTAAGGTTGCAAAAGCATCTAGAGAAGCTCCAATAATATAACCATCATCTTCTTCAGAAATTATTTCGATTCCAAATTGTTTTAAATCAAAATCGTAATTAATTAATTTTGGATTTATTTTAAGAAAAATAGGTATAATATCAGCATTTAGAGGAGCAAGATCATTTTGTTATCTTACTGATAATTGATTATTCCAATCAGTCTTTAATTGAGTAGTTTTGTTCAGTAAATTACGAGAATGCCTAAGATTATTTAGTTTATTTTCTTTAGAAAGAGGATGGGGTGTTCCACCTCCGTGCAAGCGAGGCTTCCCAGAAACCTTTTGGAGGAATTGTAGGTGAGGAAAATTTTCCATAAAACTATTTGTTAAACGTTAAGTTTTCTTCCAGTGCTTTGTCCAAATCATTTACAGAAATCTCTTTGCTAGAATTTATAATAGATTTTTTTGCGGCATCATTTGCTATTTTAACAACAAGTGCATATGATAATCCTTGCATCTTAGATGCACATTTACTGAGATCAATCTCTTTACTAAGTCTTAGAG
>NZ_JAAABJ010000630.1 GCF_009904105.1 Elizabethkingia argenteiflava
ATTTCCTGTAATGCTAATTCACCTCCTTGCTCATACAGTTCTTAGAATCGATAAAAACGGTCTCGGGAATAGCCCATTACTTTACAGGCTTTGGATACATTTCCTAAATGTTGTGCTAATTCAAGTACGCATAACTTGTTTTTGATGATTTTTTGTTGTGTTGTCATAATACTTAATCTGTTTTAAAGTTATTTAATTTGATTACAACTGTCAGATTAAGTATTGACTAATTCAACCTAAAGAAACCACTTCTTCACCTGACAGTCCAAGAGTTCCTGAAATTACAAAAGCACAATGTTCCTGAAAAAAAGTATGAATATGGTCTTAAAGGTTTAGCCAAAACGCTGGGATGTTCCCGCTCGAAAGCAGCGGAAATCAAATCCAGCGGAATACTGGATGATGCTATCATTCAAAACGGAAATCTTATCATCATTGATAAAGAGAAAGCAATGCAGTTAATGGCTCTTCATAAAAAATGAATGAGTCAGGATTAATCAGGAGGTTTTGGGAATACAACGAAAAAGAACCGTTGGGAGCTATTGAGACTGCCCTCTATCTTTTTTTGCTGGAAGTATGGGAAAAAAACGAAGAAAATGACTTCAGTCTTTCGGATACCGAAATTTGCGAACGGCTTAAAATCACAAGACCAACCATTATTACTTTACGCCAAAAACTTTGTAATCTAGGAATGATTCATTATCAATCCAGAAACGGACTTCCCTGACATTACAAAATTCTTCCGGAATATTCGCCTGCGTTATCCGCTTTTGAAAAACCTGAAACCAACAAAGTCAGTTCGACAACTAAAAGCAGTCAAAAGATGATTCCAACAAAAAAGAAACCCGTCGGAAAATCATTACAGAAAAGAGAAGCTCCGCAGAATCAAAATTTGTCTTCCGATGATTCTGAGGAAAAGCCGGGTACAATACCAATTCCGCTTTCTGGGAATATTCCTTCTCAGGAAGAGTTTACGCAGTATGTGAAAACATTGGAAAACTATATTCCTGAATTAGACTATCTTATTAAAGAAAAATATGACAGCTGGCTCTCAAACGCATGGAAAAATAGTTATGATAAGCCGATAACAAACTGGAAGTCTTCGATAAAAAACACAATGCCCTTTCTTCAGAGTGAATTGCAATCGAGCAATACCACTTCTCCAAAGATTGTTTTGCAAACCATAAAACGCCCGAAATCAACTTAAGAAAGGTTAAGAATCGGCGGATACTCAATCCACCTTCTGACCTCTAAATATATTTATTAATCGCATTGATTTTTCCCTTTTTAGTTTTGTATTGTCTGTTTTTTTTCTAAATTAGACCGAAATTTATGACTACCACACAATATATGAAAAACTTACTTAAAGATACTGAGACATTTAATCCTATTATTCATTATGAAGCCAAAATCCATTGGATTTCCTATGTACTTCCTGTCTTCTTTATTATAATTGGTTCTGTAGGAGTTATCTCATTTTTATTATTAGAGTATAAAGATATGATTGATTTTCCCGGTCTTATTTCTTTGTTTCTTATTTATCTTTTCATTAGAGGTTTACTCCGGTTATTGAGAAACAGAAGCACAAAAATCTATATTACCGACAATCATCTCACATTTTCTACAGGAATATTAGGGAAAACACTTTCCGACCTCTCATTAAACAAACTTGAAGGGATGCTTCTGCATCAAAGTTTTTTAGGAAAGGCTTTGAATTTTGGAACGCTGGTTGTAACTACAGGAGATGTAACGAATACGTATTTCATTGAACACCCAATGGAATTGAGGAATGCTATAATGATGTTAAAAGATAATTCGATTAAATAAATCATATGTTTCATTCGTATTACATGTAATAACTTGGAATTCTTTGCATTATATTGCTTTTGTTATTTTATTCCTCAGAAAACTAAAAGTTTAAACAAGTTCTATTTTTATTTTGATTGACTTGAGGGTGTATCTCGAAC
The DNA here is from genome assembly GCF_009904105.1 of Elizabethkingia argenteiflava. Lineage (GTDB taxonomy): Bacteria > Bacteroidota > Bacteroidia > Flavobacteriales > Weeksellaceae > Elizabethkingia > Elizabethkingia argenteiflava. The sequence goes on from NZ_JAAABJ010000630.1 coordinate 1,965, forward strand.
TGTGTCATAAACATTATCTTTAAATATAATATTTTATGGCACAAGAAGAATTTGACTTTGAGTCTTTTAAGAAGGAGGCTATTGCCGGCCTTTATTCTGGAAAAAAAATGACTGGCACCGATGGGGTTCTG
>NZ_JAAABJ010000631.1 GCF_009904105.1 Elizabethkingia argenteiflava
ATTATGAAAAAGAAACAATTCAGTGCGAATCAGATTTCCAGTATTTTGAAAGAATTCGATAATGGTAGAAGTATAGAAGAGCTTGTACGCAGCTATGGCATTAGCAGAGCAACACTGTATAATTGGCTCAAAAAGTACGGAGGAATGGAAGCGAGTGAAATGAAGAAAGTGAAAGAACTAGAAGCAGAAAACAGACGCTTAAAGCGTATGTATGCTAATTTAGCCATGGAATTGGATGTAGCCAAGTATA
>NZ_JAAABJ010000632.1 GCF_009904105.1 Elizabethkingia argenteiflava
ACAGTCTGTCAGCGGCGTGAATTAAGTTTGAAAGAATACTTTGTCAAAGAGAAAATCTGCTGGCAAAGCATTAACTATTATTTCAATAAATGGAGCAAAGATGGCTCTTTCAGAAAGGTTTGGATAGGTCTTTTGCTTCTTAATAAAAGAAAATTGGATATGTCAAGCCTTCAGTTGGACGGAAGCCACACCCCAAGCAGAATGGGAGGTGAAAAGCTAGGCTATCAGGGTAGAAAAAAGGCAAAAACCACCAACAGCATTTTTCTGTGTGATAACCAGGGACAAATGTTGGCAATGGGAAGTCCAAAAAGTGGCCATCATCACG
>NZ_JAAABJ010000633.1 GCF_009904105.1 Elizabethkingia argenteiflava
CATTCTTGAACCGCGGGTAGTACACTATCGGTAATACGGGATATCTCTGCAGGAGAAATCTCCATAGCATACATTTCCTGAACATAATCCCGCATTGCTCGGGTACTCACTCCCATAGCGTACATCGATAAGATAGTACCTTCCAGCTCATCGGTAATGATTAGCTGGCGTTTGGGCATAATCTTAGGTTCAAAAGTACCCAGGCGGTCACGA
>NZ_JAAABJ010000634.1 GCF_009904105.1 Elizabethkingia argenteiflava
TGAGGTAAAATCCACCTTTCTATTTTATCTTTACTGATGAGTTCCAGATTATTAGTTATTTAAATTGCAATACAAATTTGCTAATTTTCTCGGAACTCTTTTTGTGTAAATAAGTTTAAACAACTTCAATAAAAGAATTGACTTTTTCTTATAAAACCGCTAAGCTGAGCAAGAAAAGGTCAATTCTTTATACGCAATGGCTAAAAGAATAAAACCCGCAATAAATTACAGATTAAAGGAATTAGCTTTAAACCTAGATAGAGTATCCAGTTATAATATAGAGGAAGTGTTTCCCAAGATTTTGTTATAGGCTGTTTTTTCTGAAGGATGTTCTCTTAAATAGTAAATACTTAGCTCATCACTGTAGAGCTACTTTTAATGGATAAAGAAAAGGCTACTACCGGATTTTTATTGTAAAACATTAAACATTCACAAGTGGTAATTCTAACCTTAACTTTACTACACGCCTAGCTAAAATTTAAACTTTCCACTCAAGGAGAGGGGTTATAATGGAGAGAAATGAAATCTTATCCTTCTTGGGGGATAGAAGCTGAAATTTCTCCCAACTTTGGTGGATGAATTAGCAAGTCTTTTGTCTAATAGTTCGTGTGTAGCTTTTATTCCTGATGCTGTTAAAGTAATAATGGCAGTCACTTCAGTAGCTTAATTTACTTTTTAAATTAATCCTCCAATAATTTCCAAGCATATTCGGTTATATAAAATATGAGAGCAGTAGTACAACAACTCTATACATTTTATACTTGAGTCTGCTCATATGCTTCATCAAGTATAGGGAGGGTCAGTGCTACAAATTTTATATTATAGAAGATTGATCTGTAAAGTAAAACGACTACTATTGATATTTCTCATATCTACATCCCTGTTTTTTATACAGCTAAGATTTACCTTTGTTAAGGTATAGCATAAGGGCATTAAAATTATAGATATCATTAGAATATTGTTTTATTGCCTTTTTATTAACAAAATATACCCAAAGTGATATGATTCAGAAAGTGGTCAAAAGGGATGGTCGTATTGTAGATTTTAATGGAGAAAAAATAGAAAAAGCCATACAAAAGGCGATGTTGCATACGGATAGAGGGGAGGATTTTATTTTAATCAAAAGAATTATGGATGATATCCGCTGTAATGGAGGGGAACAGATGACGGTGGAAGAAATTCAGGATATGGTGGAGCTGGAGCTGATGAAAAGCTCAAGAAAAGAGGTAGCCAAAAAGTATATTGCTTATAGAAATCAGCGGAGTACCGCAAGAAAGGCAAAGACAAGAGATGTTTTTCTCGAAATTATTGAAACGAAGTCCAATGAAATTACCCGTGAGAATGCTAATATGAATGCGGATACGCCGGCAGGGATGATGATGAAGTTTGCCAGCGAGACCACTAAACCTTTCGTAGACGATTATTTGATCAAGGAAGAGATTAAGGAGTTGATGCGACATAACTATATCCATATCCACGATAAGGATTATTATCCTACAAAGTCTCTTACCTGTGTACAACACCCCTTGGATAAAATACTGCATAATGGTTTTTGCATTGGTCATGGAGATGCGCGTCCGGCTAAAAGAATTGAAACGGCCAGTATGCTTGCTTGTATCTCCTTAGAAACGGCTCAGAATGAAATGCATGGAGGGCAGGCGATCCCCGCTTTTGATTTTTACCTTGCCCCTTTTGTTCGTGAGAGTTTTATTGAAGAAATAAAAGCTTTGGAAGTGGTTTATGATCAAGACTATACCCATCTCTATCATGTGGAAATTAAGGATTACCTCTTTACTGATCTACAAGATTTAAAAGGAGAAGAGCGCATACTTCAGCATGCTATCAACAAAACGCTAAAAAGGGTCCACCAATCTATGGAAGCTTTTATTCACAATATGAATACCATACATTCTCGCGGGGGTAATCAGGTTGTGTTTAGTTCTATAAACTATGGTACAGATATTTCTGCGGAAGGAAGATGTGTGATACGAGAGCTTTTAAAATCTACTTATGAAGGAGTGGGAAATGGAGCAACAGCTATTTTCCCTATTCAAATATGGAAAAAGAAAAGGGGGGTTAACTATCAGCCTGAAGATCCCAATTACGATCTCTATCAGATTGCATGTAAAGTTAGTGCTAGGCGTTTTTTTCCAAATTTCCTCAATTTGGATGCAACTTTTAATGTCCATGAAGCCTGGAGAGCAGACGATCCAAAACGCTATCATTATGAAATGGCTACTATGGGCTGTCGAACCAGGGTATTTGAAAATCGCCATGGTGAAAAAACCGCATTAGGGAGGGGGAATCTTTCTTTTTCCACCGTAAATCTTGTGCGCATAGCTTTAGAGTGTAGAGAAATTCAAAATCAAGAATGTAGAATTCGAACGTATTTTGATAAACTTCATCGTATTCTAGATCTTACGGCAGCGCAACTGATGAGTAGGTACGATTTTCAGAAAACAGCCTATGCTAAGCAGTTCCCCTTGCTAATGTCCGTTTTATGGTGTCATAGTGAGGATCTTCAGCCTCATGATAGCATACAAAAGGTGATCCGGCAAGGAACATTGGGGATAGGTTTTATAGGTCTTGCCGAAACCTTGGTAGTACTTACAGGAAAACATCATGGAGAAGATGAAGCTGCGCAGGTGTTAGGTCTTCAGATGATTACCTTTATGCGGGATAAAGTACTCGCTTATGCTCAAAAGTATGATCTTAATTTCAGCCTCCTGGCTACACCTGCGGAGGGACTCTCCGGAAAATTTACCCTCCAAGATCGTAAGGATTTCGGAAAAATACAAGGGGTAACAGATCGCGACTATTATACCAATTCTAATCATGTCCCTGTATATTATAAGTGCAGTGCCCATCATAAAGCAAAGGTGGAAGCACCTTATCATAATCTCACCAGAGGAGGGCATATTTTCTATGTTGAAGTCGATGGAGATGCTACTCACAACCCCGAAGCTATTATGAATATAGTCGATTTAATGGACCATTACAATATGGGATATGCTTCTGTAAACCACAATAGAAATCGTTGCTTAGATTGCGGTTATGAAAATGCGATCCCTCATCTGAAAACCTGTCCTCGTTGTGGGAGTATGGAAATAGATTGCTTACAGAGGATTACGGGGTATCTTGTTGGTACAACCCAACGCTGGAATAGTGCAAAACTCGCTGAATTAAGAGATCGTGTCATTCACCAATAAGCTTTCAGTTCTTAAAATTGTAGAAGACACTTTGGTAGACGGGCCGGGTTTCCGTACGTCTATTTACGCTGCGGGTTGCATACATGAGTGTGTGGGGTGTCATAATCCAGCATCTTGGGTACATCGAAACGGAACCTTCATGGAGATTGATAGGATTCTTGAAGTAGTAAAAAATAATTTTCTCGCACAGGTTTCCTTTTCTGGAGGCGATCCTCTCTGTCAGCCTCAAGCCTTTACAACATTAGCAAAAAAAATAAAACAGGAAACCGGAAAAAATATCTGGTGCTATACCGGCTTTACATTTGAGAAAATAAAAAGAACTCCTACACTTGAGCCTATTCTTTATTACCTTGATGTCTTGGTAGATGGTCGTTTCATTGAGAAAAAGAAAGATACAACTCTTCTCTTTCGGGGGAGTAGCAATCAGCGTATCATCGAAGTTCAGAAATCACTTCGGCAAGGTCGGGTTATTCTTTGGGAAAGTGCTCTTCCAAATTTGTAGAGGTTTTGTATTGCGGGCTTTTCGCTTGGTTTCGAGGATAGGCTATAAGATTCGTTTTTTCGTTTCAAATGGCATGGAATACTCTGGTATATTCGTTTTTTTTACTGTATCTTTATTCGAAAGCTCATCTAAAGTTTATAGTTTAAATTCATATTATGAAAAATAATAAACGTGTTTTTTTTGAAGGCTTGTATGGTAGAGACAGTATTGATTTCGAAAAAGGTTTGTTATATGTGTACCCATTTGGTGTAATAGGTAAACAAAATAACAATAGTGTTAAACCCCATATTCATCATAACCAGTTTCAGATTTTTGTTATTATTCAAGGGGAAAGCGTTTTACTCTATAAAGGGGAAAGAATACCTATATCCGGAAGATCTTTTATCACCATTCCCAGAAATATAGAACATGGATTTGAGCATCATACGGAGATGAAAGGCTGGATTATCAGTCTTTCGGATCTGTTATTGGAGCATATTATAAGGCAGGAAATAGAGGTGATCAATACAGTAGAACGCTTCCAGCTTGTAAAAGTTTCACCGGGAAGCTATACCGAAGTTATTTTTCATAAAATGCTCGAATGTATTGAGGAATATCACGGCTCCCAGATTGGCAGGTTGCTAATGCTGCATTATATGGTGGGGACTCTTATTGTACAGTTAAGCCGTATACCGGGTGGAGATCAGCAGTCTCTTATTTTAAAAAAAGACCATCCCTCTGCACTATATTTTAGAAGATTTTTTCAACTGATACGACAAAATAAAACTTATAAAAAAAGTATCGAACAATATGCAGCCGAGCTAAATATAACCCCTGGTCATTTGCATCGGGTTTGCACCTATGTAGCAGGGCAGTCGCCAAAAGAAATCATAATGGATTACTTTATGGGGCAAGCACAATTACTTTTGTGTGATTTTGATAAGAGTATAAATGAAATAGGATATAGTATAGGCTTTGAAGATCCAAGTTATTTTTCTAGAATTTTTAAAAAGAAAACTGGGTTAAGCCCTAAGCAGTTCAGAGTAAAAATGGGGTTAAAGACTTAAATTACACTTTTTAAACCTTTATGCGATATTTGTGATAATAAAAATATAAAAATCCTATATCACTTATAATATTTCAAGCTATGTTTGCCATAATTATATGTCAGCATTGATAAAGCGATTCAAACATAGCCTAAAAAAAACAGTGTTTCCGGTATGTATTACCCATATAGAGACAATCATAGTAGATGTGCCTACCATAAGGCCTCACCATCTCTCTATGACTGTTATGAAAAAGCAATCTATGGTGATCATCCGGCTTTTTTCCTCTGATGGTATTGAGGGATTAGGCGAGGCTACGACTATTGGTGGAATTTCTTACGCAACAGAATTTCCAGAAGGCATTAAGTTGGCCATAGATATTTATCTTGCCCCCCTTCTGATAGGTCAAGATCCTACTAAGGTAAATGCTCTCATGGCGAGGTTGGATCGAAATATTTCGGGCAATTATTTTGCTAAATCAGGGGTTGAGATTGCGTTATTAGATGCCCAGGCTAAACGACTCGGTGTTCCTGTTCACTGTTTATTCGGGGGTGCTATATCCGATACTCTACCTGTTCTTTGGACTTTGGCCAGCGGGGATACGGATAAAGATATTCAGGAAGCTCAGGAACTTATCCAGAAGAAAAGGCATTGTGTTTTTAAACTTAAGATTGGTAAGAAAAAACCAGATGAAGATGTAGAACATGTGTCGAGAATTAAAGAAGCCTTAGGTAAAGACATTAAGATCACTGTGGATGTCAACCAGGCTTGGACCGAAAGAATTGCCAAAACGGCTATAAGAAAATTACAAGAAACAGGCATAGACTTAATAGAGCAACCTTTGCCTAAATATAATTTTGAAGGATTGGCGAGACTTACTTCCTATTTCGAAATTCCTCTTATGGCAGATGAAGCTCTGGAGACCGTTCAAGATGCTTTTAAGTTAGCTAAAATTAACGCGGTTAGTGTGTTTGCGTTAAAAGTTTCAAAAGCAGGAGGTCTTACCAATGTGGCGCGACAAGCTGCCATAGCTGAATCTGCAGGGGTTCCTCTTTATGGAGGAACCCTGTTAGAGGGATCTATAGGTACAGCAGCGGCAGCTCATATTTTTTCTACCCTTCCCAATCTTGATTGGGGGACAGAGCTTTTTGCGCCTCTTTTATTAACAGATGATATCGTTAAAAAAAATATCATATATAAAAATTTTGGTTTGGAAATTCCTCAGGGAAAAGGACTTGGAATTGAACTTGATATGAATCAGGTGGAAAAATATAAAAGAAAATAATGGTATACTTAGTACAAATGGATGTGCATATCCCAGAAACATGGAATGAAAAAAAACTTGTAGATTATCTCGCAAGAGAGAGAGAATGTTCTCAGAAATGGCAATCTTCCGGCAAATGGAAATACCTGTGGAGGGTAGCCGGAAGATATTCCAATATTTCGGTATTCCAAGTGGAGAGCCCCGAGGAACTACATCAGATTGTTAGCTCTTTACCCTTATTTCCTTATATGGAAATAAAGGTTACCAGTATATGTAAACACCCAAATGCCTTAAGCGAAAAAGTGGTGTAACTAAACCTCAGTACTCACCAACAAACGTAATATTATGAAAAGAATGGATCAGGCTCGTATTGATGCCGTCTTAAATTACATTAAGTCTAAAGAGAGCCCTAGTAAAGGAGATCCTAGGGTTAAGCAAATCGTAAATAGGCTGCTTGAAGATCTTTTTAATGCCATGGCAGATTTAGACATTACGTCCGAAGAAATGTGGATCGCCTGTGATTATTTGCAGCAGTTAGGGAAAAATGGTGAATGGGGACTTGTTTTCGCAGGTTTAGGAATCGAACATTTTATAGATGTCAAGATGGATTGGGAAGATGAAGTTTCTGGAATTGAATTCGGAACTCCCAGAACTATTGAGGGACCTTTGTATGTGGCAGGTGCCCCTGAATCTAAATCTTATGCTGAATTAGAAACCATACCAGAGCCCAATGCTGAGAGGTTATATATGAGTGGTTTTGTTTTAGATGAAACAGGTACGCCCATTGAGGGGGCCAAGGTAGAGGTTTGGCATTGTAACTTAAAAGGACTTTATTCTTATTTTGACTCTAGTCAGCCCGAATTTAATTTGAGAAGAGCTATTATTACGGACATAGACGGGCGATATGAATTTAAATCTTTTTTACCCACGGGCTACTCATGTCCGCCAGGGAGTTGTACAGAAACTTTAATGTCTCTTTTGGGACGGCACTCCTCTAGGCCTGCGCATATTCATTTTTTTGTAAAAGCACCAGGATTTAGAAAACTTACGACTCAGATTAATATTGAAGGAGATCCTCTTATTTTCGAGGATTTCGCCTTTGCCACCCGTGAAGGTCTTATTCCTCCTGTTCAGCGTATACCAGCTTATAAAGCGTCTGAATATGGAAAAGAGGAAGCTTTTGCTAAAATCGAATTCAATTTTAATCTGGTAAGAGAGCAGGAACATCTTCCCGATGGTGAAAATAATAGAACCCGCGTATCTATAAGCTGATAGTTTTATTTTATATAACAGAATAAAAATAAAATCTTTAAAATAAATAATACAAAACAGCTGCCCGATATAGCCCAAACTTTAAAAAAATAGGAAATGACCAGTCTCTCTTTAGCATATGCTACCTGCCATTATGAGTTTTTGGATTTTGGAAAGTCTAAAACCATTATTTTTTCTCATTCATTAGGGGCTGATTATTCGATGTGGGAGTGGGTTGTTCAGATTATAAAATCAGATTTTAACATCGTCCTTTATGATATACGGGGGCAAGGAAAATCCACCAATTCTCAAAAACAAATAACAATAGAGGATTTAGCAAAAGATGTTATACAATTATTAAAATCTTTGTGCATAGATACCCCTATAATTTTTTGTGGGCTTTCCATGGGGGGATTAATTGGGCAGTATTTAAGCTTACATTATGCGGAATATTTTGACAGTCTTATATTGGCCAATACTGCCGCTAAAATAGGAAATGAGGAAGCTTGGAATACTCGGATTCAAGAAGTCTCAACAAGGGGGATGTGTTCGGTATTAGAGCAAACAGCTCAGCGTTGGTTTACTTCCAAATTCAGGGAAACTCAGGATGCAGAGGTATCCCTTATTCTCCAGAGATATCAAAATAGCCCTGTTGAGGGATATTGTGCAAACTGCGCTGCCATTAGAGACGTCGATTTTCGTTATGTGCTTAATAAAATCACATTGCCGACTTTAATTATCGCTGGAAGGGAAGATATAGTGACAACTGTTGATGATGCGCTATTTTTACAGCAGAATATTAAAAATTCAAAACTGCAAATTTTAGAAGCCGCTCATTTATCAGCTGTAGAAGCTGCAGCTGAATTTGCAGAGAGTATACTTTATTTTAAATAATATCAGCTTGCGATGGCTATAGGAAAATATTTTTTTCTCTGTGAATTTATATTTAGAAAAGTTTTTTTTTATAAAAAATGCCTTATAATGATGTATTTTTGCAAGGATCAAAAATAGTTTACGCAATAGCTTTTTTCTATGTAGGTAAGTTTCCCTGTGATCATCATTTCGTTCACGATTCTGACTTTATAATGGATGAATACCTAAAGTTTGTATCCATCAAACCACCCGATATAGCATTGGCCTCTAAAAGTTATACCCTTAAAGGTTTTTATGTTGATGAATCTTTATTTAATCACAGATAGGAGTACAACCTACAAAATGAATTTCTGAATATTCAAAAGTATGATTTTTCAGAAGAATACTCATGAATATAAAATTGCTTTTATTTCACGATATCAGTTGTTTATATCGGTTTTTTTTTAGGGGAATATCCATTCATAACTTATCAACAGTCCCTCAATAAAAGGATTTAATTTTGTCAATAAAAGAAAACTTCGATCGTCCTCAATCCTGAGAAGGATCTATTGGCTTTTTTTGATTTTTTGCTTATTTAAATCTTGTTTTTTTTAAAAAAAAACAATAAAAATTTTACATAAAGCATTGATTTTAAATAAAATTTAAGTATCTTTAGAATTAAACAAAGCTGAATAAAGATTTACTATTACTAAGTTATCCCCTTTTTTAAAACAGCATTTCTTACGTCAATTCACCTTAAATAATATTTATGAGAACAGTACCGCAAATAACAGTGCAGCAAGCAGCAGAAAAAGTAAAAGATGGAGATATTGTCTTACAGGGAGGCTTTGGAATGACAGGTAACCCTGTCCACCTGATGAATGCCTTGGCCGATACCCCTACCATGAATTTAACATATGTAGGTAATAATGTAGGAGAGCCCGGATTGGGAATAGGGAGACTGGTTAGGAACGGACAATTAAAAAAAATAATAGGTTCTTATCTTACCTCTAATCCCGAAGCCGTTCAGGCTGTACAGGCTGGTAGGGTAGAAGTAGAACTCCTTCCCCAGGGGAGCTTAGTAGAGGCTTTACGTGCCGGAGGGGCTGGAATAGGTGGTTTTTTTACTCCTACTTCAGCTGGAACGGAGCTGGCCAAGGGGAGAGAAACGAGATACATTGATGGTGTAGAGCAAGTTTTTATCCCTCGTATCAGAGGAAATGTAGCGTTTATAAGAGCTTGGAAGGGGGATACTGCTGGGAACTTACAGTATAGGATGACAGAGCAAAATTTCAATAGAGTGATGGCTACAGCAGCAGATTTAGTGATTGCAGAAGTAGAGCATATTGTGCCGATAGGTGAAATTCTACCAGAGGCGATTCACACACCTGGGACATATGTAGATTACTTAGTGCAGGCTACACTTACTCTTGAAGATTTAGGAAGTTCTGCCAATGTTTCCTCTAGTAAAATAGTATCTCAAAAGCGTTTAAACATGGCAAAGCGTGCTTTGAAAGAGCTTAAAAAAGGAGATGTTGTCAATTTGGGTGTTGGTATTCCTACTCTTGTATCAGATCTTATTTCAGAAGAAGATGGTATTATCTTGCATACTGAAAATGGTATGCTAGGCGTAGGTCCTACTCCTCTAGATGGAGGGGGTGCTTTGGATTATCCCGTAAATGCTAGTAAGGCACCGGTTACGGCTCTCAAAGGGACTTCTTATTTTGACTCAGCCGAATCTTTTGCCATGATACGTGGAAAACATGTTGATGTAGCTATAATGGGTGGCTTACAGGTGGATGAAGCGGCGAATTTAGCCAACTGGTCGGTCCCAGGATTACCATTATTAGGTGTAGGAGGTGCGATGGATTTAGCGCTGGGAGCCAATAAATTAATCATCACCATGATGCATACTGAAAAAAATGGAGATCCCAAAATTTTGCCTGTATGTAGTTTGCCTTTGACTGCTCCAAAATCTGTAGACGTAATTATCACGGATAAAGCTGTATTCGAATTTATAGAAGGAAAACTTACATTAACCGAATTAATGCCGGGGGCTAGCTTGGCAGAAGTACGTGATGTCACCGCTGCTCATTTTGTGGAAAGACTCTGAAAATACCTCTCTAAAGCTGTTTTTCGTCTTTTTTAGCCCCCATTGGCAAAAATTATGATAATTGTTCTTCTAATTCTTTAATATATAAAGATGGTGGAACGGAAACTTCTTTCTTGAAAATAGTCGCAAATTTATTAGGAGAAGAAAATCCCGCTTCATCAGCTAGGGTAGCCACTTTATATTTTCTGTATTGTGGAAGCTGTTTTAATTTATCAACGATATATTTTATTCTAAGTTCATTGATATAATTATTAAAATCCTTCTTTTTATGAGTGTTGATAATATGGGATAAATATCTTGAATTAATATCGCAATAGGTTGCTAAATAAGAGAGAGAAATGTTTTTTCGAGTGAAAAGTTTTGAGCTTTCAAATTCCCGCAGCTTGGCTAATATTTTTTGTTCCATAGCTGAGGTCATGATCACAGAAGGTTCACTCTCTCTAGCCTGAAATTTCTTCTGAGGAGGTACATGGGTAAAAGGCATAGGAGTGCGATAGGTTTGTATCTCTGTTGCCTTTTCATTTGTTGAAATCTGATTGCTAAAGTTTAAAAGATTTTTTCTGAGTTTTCTTTTGTACAAAGAAAAAAGAATAATATTGCCTACTAAACACAAGCTTATCACTAAAATAATCCAGTTTTTAATACGATTGCGGTGTTGTAAAGTATAGATGTCTGCAGAGTCGTTGTTTATTGTTTGGTTAAGTGAGCTCTCTGTAGGGAAATCAACTGTAATATAATTTGCATTAGAAGCTTGGTATTGCTTTGATATTGAGGCTGTTTGACCTAATCTTTCAAGTTTTTCTAAAGCTAAAAGTATATAGACTTCGGCTTTTTGTCTGCTGCCTTCTTTTGATAACTCATTTGAAGCTAACTCCACAAAATGATTTTGCACTGCTCCAGGGTAATTGTCTTTTATAAGCTGTTGTGCTCTTAAAGTATACTGAATAGATTTTGCATAATTTTTCTTAGATATTTCATGATAGGTCATTTCTTGCCATAGCTTACTTTTAAGAAGGTTGGCTACATTCGGATCTTGGATTTCTTCGGTAGCCTTAAATGCTTTTTGTAATGCTTTTTCAGCCTGCCCCTGCAGTTTTAAAACACGGTATTGTGTGCTTAAAAAGCTATAAACATAAGCTTTCCATAGAGAATTATCTGTTTTTTGAATGATATTTTCTGCACTCAAAGCGTAGGATATACTCTTTTTTATGTCTCCAGCTTGTTGGTATATTCGAGCAGAAAGCATTAAGCTTTTAATCTTCTGTAAAGAAGTCCCCGATGCGGTATACAATGAATCTGCTGTTTCCAAAGCTTTTGCAAAATTTTTTCCAGAGGTTTCTGAAAAAATTTTGTAAGAAACCTTATCATAAGCATTCCGGGGTTGGGCGTACGATAAGAAGATGTGAAAACAGAAGATTACTGAAATAATTTTCTTCATATTAAATTGAATTTAGGTTTTTTTTATTTTGTGATAATGTTTTTAAATGCTAAAATTTAATTAAATATATTTAAATATACAATTATTATTAATTATAAAAAAATAATATGCAATTATTAATTTTTTATTTAGTTTGTAAACTAATTTTGTCTAAAGGCTGAAGTATGGTCCAGTGTAGTAATTATTCTTTTAAAGTAAGCTTTGGGTCTACTTTCCTTAGCTTGGCAAACAACAAATGATAAAGTATTGCTCTTATTTTTATCACCAGAGGTATCTAAATACTGTTGGACTATGCTTTTATATTGTTTTGCAACGATTTTATAAAGAGTCTGATCCATTTGCTCTGGGCGATAAGGTTTCTGTTTTTACAATTTTATTAGGTTAGTATGAGTATTCTTTCTATTTAATGGTATATCGATTAAAATATCATCCATGGAATAATTTTTTGTGACTCCTGATATCAGTCTAGAGAGATATATACGGTTTTATATAATCTTTGCAGAGGTACACTCTAGTCTGGCTGAATGCAAATCTGGGATCTTGTCTTATTTTTGGCTATGTCTAGATGTTATGATAATATTTTCTCTAATCTTTTAAATTAACAATATTATAGGCTATAGTGGTTTTATTTATAAATTTTTACCATATATAAACATTTATGTTTATATATTACTTCAGGTGTTGCTACAAATCTAACGGTCTAATACTTGTAAAAGAAGAAATGATACTATCATAATGTGTAAAATGACAGGATAGCTCCATAAATTAATATAGAGCGGTTATGTTAATTGTATTTAATTTAGCTGTATAACGGGAATTAGAGATACTTCCTGCTAATGAGTATGGTCAAGTAAAACCTTTAGGTATTTAATTTTTTTTACTTTTCCACTCGTAAAAAAGCAGATGATCACTGTGGATTAAGAATTGTAATTTTTATTTTTTTAGGGCTTCGCTTACCTCTTGTAAGATCTGTAAGCAAGATTCCATTTCTTCATTGTTTAAGTGTCCAAAGCCCAGTCTTAAAGCTGTATATTCTTTGTTTTGGTAGAGAAGCGTACGCGGAATAAATAGATTTTTCTGCAAACAATGTATACTTAATTGAAGTAAGCTAATCGGTTGTTGCCAGCAGAGCCAATAAGCCAGCCCCCCAGTAGGAATGCTAAATCTAAGCTGAGAACCCATATATAAGTAAAGTAAATTGGCGAAAAAATCCCTTCTTTGCTTGTATATTTTAGCCGATTTTTTTAAGTGTCTATTAATTTCTCCTCCCTCTATCATTTCTCCTAGAGCTTGCTCCATGATAATATCACCTTGTCTGTCGATAATCCCAAGGTATTTACGCATTTCTATCATTAGATTTTCTGGAGCGACGATAAAGCCTGTACGAAATCCAGGGGCTAGAGATTTACCAAAAGAACCTACGTAGATTACCATGCCGTCGGTATCTGCACTTGCGATAGGGAGTATAGCACTATTGTCGTAGTGAAATTCAAAGTCATAATCATCTTCTACAATCACAAATCCATATCGTGAGGCTAGTGTAAGTAGTTCAATGCGGCGTTGGGCACTCAGGGTCACTGTGGTAGGATAATGGTGATGGGGAGTTAAATAAAGCATTCTGATGGGCGCTTTTTTGCAAAGCTCTTCAATGAGATCTACCCGAATGCCAGCTTCATCTACGCGAATCGGAGTGATGAGCGCTCCTGATTTTTGAAATATCATGTTCACCGCAAAATAACTCGGATCTCCTACCACTACGATATCGCCCCTTGAAAGAAGTATTTCCGAAATAATATAAAGGCTCATTTCGGTGCTTCGGGTAATTAGGAGATTATTTTTACTAATGTGGAGACCTCGACTAATATTAAGGTATTGGGATAAATATTCCTTAAAGTATTCACTGCCTTCTGTATTATAATAACCTATTTTTTGATAACTATTTTTCCGCTTTAGGTTGGCGCTATAGAAATTGGAATAGTAACCGATTTGGGACAACCGCGGATCCGGAACGCCATCATTGAAGATGTAAGTGCAGGGAGCATGTTCAAAGGGGTTGTCCAAAAGATTGCTCTGACGAAAGCGGAATCCGGTTTTTTTTGGATAACTCGCCAAATCCCTTTGTTGATCAGTTTGGATGCGGATCCCCCTATTCTCTCCACTCTCTATTACAAAAGTTCCTTTATTGGGAATGGTTTCTACCCACCCTTGGGCATCTAGTTCTTCATAAGCGGCGATGATTGTTTTTCGGTGCACTTTTAAAATATGGCTAAGGCTGCGGGTACCCAGCAGTTTCATCCCTTTGGATAAATATCCGCGTTGAATGGCGTTTATAACCTGATAAACAATCTGCAGATATACAGGTTGCGAAGAATTTCTTTCAATATGAATGATATTGCTATATAAAAAACTATCCGGACTACTCACAAATATAAATCTGGCACCCTTTAGGGTCCGGAAAGATAATAATTTTGTCTCAAAAAATATGCAAAAAATACTTCATACCATTATCAAAGATCATCAGGTACATGCGAAATGGCTCAACACGCTGTCGTTTATGGAAAATGCTGGAGCGCGTAAAATTTCAGATTGTGAGGATCCGGTAGAGGTTAGCTTAATGCAGTTAAAGCATGCTGCAGAAGAACACCGTCATGCTTTTTATTTGAAGAAGCAGATTCTAAAGATTTCACCCGATTCCTGTCAGTATTATCATGCTCATGAGTTGTTAGCTGCTACTTACACCCGACAATATTTGCATAGACTGGATATCCAGACCGGTAGGTTTCTTAAACAGAGTTTGGGTTTAGTAGGTAAATCTTTTCGCTATGCCTCCTATCTGTTTGTAACTTATGCTATAGAAATGAGGGCCGATTACTTATATCCTATTTATCAGCAAGCATTGGATGAAGCTGGATCAAGAGTGATGGTGAAATCTATTATTTTAGAAGAAGAAGGGCATTTGGAAGAAATGATGCAGCAATTGGAAGATTTTAATGAACACTGGCAAAGCTATGCGTTGGTAGTTTTGAAGATGGAGCAAGCCTTATTTGAAGAGTGGAGCAATGCTCTATCAAAAGAAATAATAGCTTATGAAACTGCCTGATCATTGGAGTAATGACCTATCCAAGAGGCAGCATAGGGGGGAGTATAGATCACTTTCTTTATCTGCTATAGGCATTGATTTTCTATCCAACGATTATCTAGGTCTTGCGCAGAATATTAAATTTCAGAGAGATTTACTCCAGTTACTCCATGGTGATTCCCGATTATTGACAGGCGCCACCGGATCTAGGCTGTTAAGTGGTAATTCATTACATTGTACTCAAACCGAGTATTTTATCGCTCAGAAACATCAGGTAGAGAGTGCTACTTTATTTCCTTCCGGTTATAAAGCGAACTTAGCTTTATTTTCTTGTATTGCTGGGCGCAATCATACGATATTAGTCGATGAGTATATCCATCGTTCCGTTCACGATGGCTGTCGTTTGTCTTATGCTAAAAAAAAGAAATTTAAGCATAATGATGTATCACATTTGGAAGATTTGTTAAGCAAAACCAAGGGTAGGGTATTCATTGCTGTAGAGAGTTTATACTCTATGGATGGAGATTTTGCTCCTTTGGTTGAAATTGTTACGCTGGCTGAAAAGTATTCTGCTTGGGTGATTGTTGATGAAGCGCATGCGATAGGAGTATTTAATAGAGGCTTGGTTAATGAATATGGGCTCCAAGATCGTGTATTAGCTCGAGTGGTCACCTATGGAAAAGCTTTTGCTTTACAAGGAGCAGCGGTATTAGGGAGTTCTACGCTTAAGAATTATTTGATCAATTTTGCTTCCCCCTTTATCTATTCGACAGCCATGCCCGATTTTCAAATATTGTGTATTGAGGAGGCATATCAATTTATTGAGCAACATCCTTCTCTAAGAAAAGATTTGCAACATAACATTCAATATTTCCGGCAACATAGTGTCCACAGTTTATCCGACGACAAAAGTCCTATTCAGGTGGTACAGTTTCCTAGCCTAGATCATTTGCATCAGGCAGTGGGGGCATTGAAAGAAGAGGGCATATATACTTGTGCCATTCGCGCACCTACGGTAGAGGTAGGATATGAGCGGCTGAGAATTACGTTGCACCAGTTCAACTCAGCCTCTGAGATTGATCAACTGGTGAGCATTATCAAAAATTATCAACATGAATATTAGATTTTTTATTACTGGAATCGGTACAGGAGTAGGAAAGACAGTGGTGAGTGCTATATTAGTAAAGTGTTTTCAATCAGATTATTGGAAGCCTGTTCAAGCAGGAGATTTAGACGATTCGGATAGTATGAAAGTATTCGATTTAGTTGGAAAAGGACATAAGATCCACCCCGAGTGTTTCCGCTTAAAGTATCCGGCTTCTCCTCATCAGTCTGCGGCCATGCAGGGGGTGAAGATTCAACTATCAGAATTTAAAATACCTTCTACAACTAGAAGCTTAGTGATAGAGGGAGCAGGAGGGCTATTTGTGCCTTTAAACCAATGTGAATTTATGATAGATTTAATCCAACATTTGGAAGCACCTGTTGTATTGGTGATCCGGGATTACTTGGGCTGCATTAACCATACCCTATTATCATTAGAGGCACTCATTAACCGCCATATAGAAATCGCTTTTGTGGTTTTTAATGGCGAATTTGTAGCTGATACCAAAGCAATAATTCTCAAATGTCTGCCCAAGGGAACGCTGCACATAGAATTACCTGAAATTTCACGATTAACCCCTACGGTTATAGCCGAAATATCTAACACATTAAAAATAAATTAAAAAGTAAGTAAATATGATCAAACTAGGAGAATTGCGTCATGATTGGACGAAAGAAGAATTGCTTGAAATTTATAACAAACCATTGTTAGAGCTTATTTATGAAGCGGCTACGGTACATCGATCATGGCATCAACCCGATGAGATCCAAATATCTACCTTATTATCTGTTAAAACAGGGGGCTGTCCGGAAGATTGCTCCTATTGCGGACAGGCAGCCCGCTACCACACCAATATAAAAGTTCAGTCCTTATTGCCTACTGATACCGTATTACAGCATGCAAAAAAAGCCAAAGAACGAGGGGCCTCCCGATTTTGTATGGCGGCGGCATGGAGGGAAGTAAGGGATAATCGAGACTTCGATCGTATAATAGATATGGTAAAAGGGGTAAATGAAATGGGATTAGAGGTGTGCTGTACCTTAGGCATGCTGACCGAAGATCAGGCCAAAAGACTTCAGGAAGCGGGTTTATATGCGTATAACCATAATATTGATACTTCAGAAGAATATTATAATAGTATTATCTCTACTCGACAGTTTAATAGTCGCATGAATACGATTCAGAATGTCAGAAAAGCAGGGCTTAGTATATGTTCAGGTGGAATTATTGGTTTAGGGGAAACACCTGAAGACCGGATGGGGATGTTGAGGACTTTAGCAAATATGGAAAAACATCCGGATTCGGTCCCGATCAATGCGCTGGCACGTGTAAAGGGAACTCCTCTGGAGAATCTCCCCAAAGTAGATACCTGGGATATGGTACGCATGGTTGCTACAGCTCGTATCGCCATGCCTGCTTCTATGGTCCGCCTGAGTGCAGGTCGCATAGAAATGTCCGAAATTGAACAGGCTTGGTGTTTTATGGCTGGGGCAAATTCTATTTTTACAGGAGAAAGAGAAACCCTACTAGTAACCCCCAACCCTGGTGTAACCGAAGATATGGAAATGCTTCAGAATTTAGGATTACGACCTATGGTGAGTAAAAAAACAGCAGCATGCAGCAACAATTGATTGAACGAGATAAAAAGGTAAATTGGCATCCTTATACTCAGATGAAAACAGCCTGTCCTATCCCTATTACAAAAGCAGAAGGAGCTTATATTTACGATGCAGACGGAAGGAGATATATAGATGCGGTCTCATCTTGGTGGGTAACTTTGCATGGGCATGCTCATCCTTATATTGCACAAAAAGTTTCAGAACAGTTGTACCTCTTGGAGCAAGTTATTTTTGCGGGTTTTACCCATCCAAATGCCATTGAATTATCGGAGAGACTCCTAAATCTTTTGCCCATCAATCAGCAAAAAGTTTTTTACACTGACAATGGCTCTACCGCTATTGAGGTGGCACTTAAGATTTGTATACAATATCATTACAATCTAGGGAAGCCTAAAAATAAAATTTTGGCCTTTAAAAATGCTTATCATGGAGATACATTTGGTGCAATGTCTGTAAGTGGTCGCGGGGCCTGGACCTCTCCCTTCGCAGGACAATTATTTGAAGTGATTTTTATAGATGCTCCCACTTCTGAAAACATAGAAATGACCCGGCAGCTGCTCAATGAACATAGCGAAGAGGCAGTTTGTATGATATACGAACCTCTTATCCAGGGAGCTGGTGGAATGTTAATGCATAAAGCCGATGACCTTTCGTTATTAATGCGCTTTTGTAAGTCAAAGAATGTTTTATTGATTCAGGATGAGGTTTTTGTGGGATTCGGCAGAACAGGTAAGTTATTTGCCGTAGATCATCTCACAGAAGTTCCTGATATAATGTGTTTTTCCAAAGGATTGACAGGAGGGACTTTACCTTTGGGGATTACCACCTGTACTCAGGAAATCTTTGAAGCTTTTTATGCTGATGATAAGTCAAAAGCCTTATTTCATGGACATTCCTTTACAGCAAGTCCTCTTGCCTGTGCTGCAGCATTGGCAAGCCTTGATTTATTATTGGAGGAGAGTACGCAGCAGAAGATTAAGAATATAGTGTGTTTGCATCAGGCGTTTATAAAAAAAATAAAAAATCACCCTAAACTAAAGGAAGTTCGCCAAATGGGTACGGTATTGGCCCTGGAGTGTAAAACGATTAACGGGACCTCTTATTTCAGTGATATGCACCAGACTTTATATGCTTATTTTTTAGAAAAAGGCATCCTACTTCGCCCTTTGGGAAATATTATTTATCTGGTGCCGCCTTATTGTGTGAGCGAAGAAGATCTAAATGAGATCTATAAAGTTATTTTGCAGGCCTTAGAGCTTTTATAAGTTATAGCGTCAGATGAGTGAAGTATCTGGCGTTTTTTATGCTGTCACTTGTACAAGATAGATTATCAATATGCAAGCATTGCAGGTCTGAGCTAGACCTGCATTTTTAATTTAGAGAAAAATAAAGAATAAAAAGGGGGTTAAGATCTTATAATAGCGGCTATTTTTAAGCAGTATGAAATCGATTTTTGTTGTGAAGCAGTAGATGAATTAAGTAGGACTGAGTGCAAAAGCGAGTGGGCGAAAATATAATTTTTAAAAATAAAAAACGTAAATATCACATTCATAGGTTTTATCTGGCTATAGTATTGCCGATATCATAGTGCCAGAATAAAAATTTATACCTGTCTGTTGTGAGACATTTGTCGATTGCGTTATTTTACATCCTTATTTATAATGATTTTAAATAACATTAGGTAATGATGAAATGTGGTAATAAAAGTAAACTAAAGCGGAAAGATTTAAATTGTATTTCGTTTACAGGGAGGCGTAAGACTAAATCAAAAAGTATAACCACCTGTTGGTATCAAAGGTTTATATTGTTTTTATTATTTTGGACGGGGGCGGGCCTACAAGCCCAAGCTCTTACCGGAGGATTATCGGGTAAAGTTACCATGGTTGATGGCCAGCCTCTGCCATCCATATCGGTTTCTTTACAGGAAATGAAACTTCAGACTTTAACCGATGATAAGGGAGTTTATAGGTTCCAAAATTTAAATGAGGGAAGGTATATTGTAAAATTTCAAATTTTGGGAATCAAAGAAATACTTTTACCTGTTGAGGTTGTGGCAGGAAAGATCACGATATTGGATTACCAGTTGCCAAAGGAAAATATTTTGTCCATACAGGAAGTGGTTTTGGTGAAGAATAATCTCCATTCGTTCTCCAAAAAAGAAAGTGTATATGTGGCCAGATTGCCTTTGAAAAATATGGAGAACCCACAGGTATATACTTCTGTATCCAAGGAATTATTTCAGGAACAAATGGCCATAGATTTAGGAGGAATTTCTAAAAATGTACCCGGAGCAGGTATTCCTATGATTGCCAATCAGGGAAGGGTGACATTTCGTTCACGAGGTTTTCAAGCCGAGCCTAATGCACGAAATGGAGTTGCAGGAGCCGCCTTTTCAGTAATTGATCCGGTTAATCTGGAACGTATAGAAGCCATAAAAGGCCCCTCGGCTACTCTGTTTGGAAAACATGTGTCTGGTGGTTACGGAGGGGTTTATAACCGTGTGACCAAGAAACCTTATAACGGCTTTGGTGGAGAAGTCGGTTATGTCGGTGGGAGTTGGAGTTACAACAGGTTGACAGTGGATTTTAATCGTCCGATCAACAAAGAGCGAACCGCTCTTTTTCGATTAAACTCGGCAACGACCTATGAAAAAAGTTTCCAGGACTCAGGCTTTACCAATTCTCTAGCGATAGCACCTAGTTTTTCCTATCAGATAAACGACCGATTATCATTGCTTTTGGATGTCGAATTTAATCAGGCAAAAGGCACTTCTGTAGTTCGATTTAATCCTTATCGAAGCAAAAAAGTTCAGTCGATTGCAAACATGAATTTTCCATATTATAAAAATTTTCTGGGAGACGATTTAGCTTATGAGACTCAGATGATGAACATTTTCGGACAACTGAATTATAAAATCTCTGAACATTGGACTTCTCAGACGATTATGTCTCGGGCGCGTTCTGTGATTAATGGATATATTTCTGCGATTAACGGTAAAACAGATTCTACCGCAAGTGCACAGGTTATGGTAGGAACTACGGCTTTTATGGCGACTAACTTGCAGCAAAACTTTATAGGAGATTTTTATATTGGGCGTTTTCGGAACCGTTTACTTATAGGCTTAGATTATTATAATAATTCTAATCATTTCGATCGCTATCATACCCAAACCAAAGCATTTAACTTTGTTCATCCGTCTACTGATTTTCGGGTAAATCGTAATATTATTGATGCATTGACAGCGACTTCTACCGTTAGAAAAGAAAAAAATAGTGATAATACTTATGCTGCTTATGTGTCGGAGGTTTTCAATGTGAACGATCAGTTTATACTCATGGCCAGTTTGCGTATTGATAGGTTTCAATTTAAAGGTGTCTATAATATTATGACCGGTGAAACAAAAGGAGGGCTTAGTAGCAGTGGTTCGCAAGCAGGTCCATACGGACAGACGGCATTTTCTCCTAAATTAGGCATTGTTTATCAGGTTCTGAGCAATAAACTTTCCCTATTTGGAAATTATATGAGTGGATTTAATAATGTGAGTGGTTCAGATATTAATGGAAATTCCTTTAAACCGGAATATGCCAATCAGATGGAACTGGGAATGAAAGCAGATTTATTTGATCATAAACTGGTGGGAACGTTCAGTTTTTATAATATCAAGGTGGATAATGTATTGAGATCCAATCCGGAAGATGTTAACTATTCAATTCAGGATGGTAGTCAGCTGAGTAAGGGTATAGAAGTAGAATTAACGGTTAATCCGTTTAAAGGATTTAATGTTGTAGCGGGTTATGCGTATAATGATAGCAAATATACACGTGCCAATCCTTCTGTAAACAATCTTAGACCTGCGCTTTCTGGTCCGGATAATATATTTAATTTTTGGGTAAGCTATAGGCTGTCCCAAGGAAAATTAAAAGGACTGGGGATCGGGATCGGAGGAAATGTAGGTTCAGCGTCCTATCAGACCAACACACAAACTGCTAAGGTGATCATTCCTTCTTACAGCATGTTTGATGCAGGTGTTTTCTATGATCAGTTAAAATACAGAATCGGGTTTAAAGTGGATAATATGACCAATGAAAAAGCCTGGTCGGTGCGGTTAACACCACAGGCTCCTGCACGTTTTCTTGGCAGTTTTGCTTTGAAGTTTTAGTAAAATAAACCTTTATTAACAATAAAAAAATCTCAATTACTCAAAATAAAATATGCAAAATCGTTCACCTTTTCGGATTAATACCGTGTTCCAAAGGGCTGGAAGGTGGAACTTTACCTTTGGAGATGATACCACCTGTACTCGGGAAATGAAGACATCCTATTTCGCCCTTTGGGAAATATTACTGATCTGGTCCCGCCTTATTGTGTGAGCGAAGAAAATATAAATGAAATCCTAAAGTTATTTTGCAGGCCTTAGATCTTTTATAAGTTATTTCGCCAGATGCTTCAATCATCTGGCGTTTTTTTTTGTGCAGTTAATTTTACAAGATAGGTCATCAATATACACGCATTGCAGGTCGCAGCTAAGTTGAACATATTTAATTTATAAAAAAAATAAAGGATAAAAAGGTCTTTTATTTTTTTATTGTATATTTGCTTTATAAAAGAGTTTAAATGTTTTCAAAAACTTGTGAGTATGCCATTCGAGCGTTGATTTTTATTGCTCAAAAAACAAGGGGCGGAAATCGCGTCGGAATAAAAGATATCGCTAAGGGAATAGACTCTCCTGAATATTTTATTGCTAAGATTCTTCAGGATCTGACTAAAAAAGGTTTGGTCCAGTCTGCAAAAGGACCTACAGGAGGCTTTTATCTGGACCAAAACGATTTGAACCGATCTCTAGCAGATATTGTAGTAAAAGTGGATGGTGAGCGTATATTTAAAGGTTGTGCGATGGGGCTTAGGGAATGCTCCCATACGCATCCTTGTCCTGTGCATTATGAATTTAAACAAATTCGGAATAAATTAAAAGAGATGCTGGAAAGCTCTAAGATAGGTGAGTTTGTCGATAAATTAGACGCTTGTGAAATCTTTTTGAAAAAATAAATTGCTTCAAATCTATTAAAATCTAAACATTGAGTAAATGAAAATAGGAGTTAGATATCCATTTGTATATGCTGCTTTATTTTTTTGGTTAGGCGTATTATTGAGCATTAGCTTTTTAGAGGCACCCTTAAAATTTCAGGTGGAGGGAATGACCTTGCCTGTTGCCGTAAAATTAGGAAAGTTAATGTTTAATGTTTCTACCTATATACAGATGGGTTTAGCAATAGGGATTGGTCTCAATTTCATGTTTTTAAAAAAAGAGCTTACCAAATCTCTGCTCTGCATATATGGCCTTCTAGTATTACTCTTGTGCTTGCAAAAATTTTGGATGTTGCCCATATTAAACGATCAGGTAGATTGGGTAGATCACCATAAAACATTTGAGTCTGGTTCTTTACATACTTATTTTATTTATGCTGAGGTGATCAAGTGTATTTTGATTCTTATGTGTATAATATTGCAAATAAAAAGAATAAAACCAGAAGTTATTTAAACTATTTTCTCAGCTTCAATCACTGGGAATACATATATCAACCTTAGCCGCCTCCATAAAATTTGAAATAAAAAAATAAATGAAAAAAGTTGTTTTTATTGCAGTTGTTGCTGCTTGGATGCTAACTTCTTGTGCTAAAAAAAATACGACTGTAGAGTCGGACCAAAAAGAATCCAATGTGATGCTGGAGGAACCTAAAGTTGTTTCAGAAAAAAAAACTTCTCCAGAAGAAGGAAGCAAGCTCATGCTAGCATCCGATTGTTTCACTTGCCATGCTATCGATAGTAGAGTAATAGGGCCATCTTATCAGGAAATAGCTACAAAATATACAGAAGCCGACTTGGACTATTTGGCGGATAAAATTATACAGGGAGGAAAAGGGGTGTGGGGAGAAATCCCGATGTCTCCGCATCCTGGTATAGCTAAAGAGGAGGCTCAATTGATCGTGAAATATATTCTTTCCTTAAAAAAATAAAAAACGAAAAGAGTCCGCTTTTAAAAGCGGTTTAAAGAGATAAAAAAAAATTATAAAAATAAAAGATAAAAAGGTATTTTATTATGAATATACAAACAGATTACATCGGTGCAATGGTGGCTGAGGACTTTAGAACAGCTGCTATTTTTAAGAAATATGAAATCGACTTTTGTTGTAAAGGAAGCAGAACGATTAAAGAAGCTTGTGAGAAAAATGGAGTGGACGAATATCTAATTTATACAGAAATAGAAGGTTTACCTAAAGATAAATCCACAGATTTTGATTTTACCTTCTGGCCTTTAGATTTATTAGCAGATTATATAGAGAAAACCCATCATCAATATGTAGAAGAGAAGACATTGGTTTTACAATCATTTTTGGATAAACTTTGTAAGGTGCATGGCCATGCACATCCCGAACTTTTAGATGTTCGTGAGCTCTTTAACGAATCGGCTAGAGATCTAAGTGTCCATATGAAAAAGGAAGAACTGATACTTTTTCCCTTTATCAGAAATATGGTAAAGACAAAGAATAGCGGACAAGAGTTAACTACTCCTCACTTTGTAAGGGTTGAATATCCAGTTAATATGATGAGACATGAGCATGAGGTGGAAGGAGAAAGACTTCAAAAAATTTCCGGGCTTACCAATAGATATACCCCGCCTGAAGATGCTTGTAATACCTATAAAGTTACTTTTTCAATGTTAGAGGACTTTGAAAACAATCTTCATACCCATATCCATTTAGAAAACAATATTTTATTTCCAAAGTCTATTGATTTAGAAAGAGAGTTAAGATTACAATAAAAGAAAATATATGAAAAATATGACATCTAAAAGACTGTGGTACTATTTAATAGGCGTTATGGTAATCTCTTTTGCCGTACTCATTTATTATGGAGCGGAGATTTATCGAAAAGTACCTCCTATTCCCGAGCGGGTAATGACTACTGAAGGCAGGCTACTCTATACGGGGAAAGATATAAAAGATGGTCAAAATGTATGGCAGTCCATCGGCGGTCAAACTGTGGGGAGTGTTTGGGGGCACGGAGCTTATATTGCCCCCGATTGGACAGCAGATTATCTGCATCGGGAAGCCTTGCTTTTATTAGAAGCCTTGGCCGGAAAAGAGGGGCGTATTTATAAAAATATGGGCGAAGAAGAACAAGCCAGATATAAAATTATATTACAAAAAGAATTGCGTACCAATACTTTCGATGAAAAGACGAATACGATTTATTTATCTCCCCAGCGTGCAACGGTACAGCAGCAATTGGCCAATTATTACAGTCGTCTTTTTATGGACGATCCTTCTATGAATAAATTAAGAGAGGCTTATGCTATTCCTATTAATACCATTAAAAATAGGGATCGAATGGATAAAATGAATGCTTTTCTTGCTTGGTGCACTTGGGTATGTATTACGCAGCGTCCTGATGATAGTATCACTTACACCAACAACTGGCCTCACGATGAGTTAGTAGGTAACATCCCCTCGAGCGCTCTGCATATATGGTCGGGATTTAGTATATTATTGTTATTAGCAGGTTTATCCTTCATGGCTTTATATTATGCTAAAAATAAAGAAGAAGAGGTAGAAGAACTTCTCCCCTTAGAGGATCCTTTGCGTAATATGAAGCCCACTCCTTCTATGAGAGCCACTTTAAAGTATATTTGGGTAGTGGGGCTATTAATACTGGTACAAATGTTGGCGGGGGTGGTGACGGCTCATTACGGAGTCGAAGGAAGTGCTTTTTATGGTTTTCCACTGGATCAGTACGTCCCTCAGTCGGTCTCAAGAAGTTGGCATGTACAGTTGGCTATTTTTTGGATTGCGACCTCTTGGTTAGCCACCGGTTTGTATATAGCTCCTGCAGTGTCGGGCTATGAACCCAAATACCAAAAATTAGGAGTCAATATATTATTTTTTGCTTTATTGATAGTGGTATTAGGCTCTCTTACTGGGCAATGGTTAGGTGTAATGCAGAAGTTAGGATTAGAGGCTAATTTCTTTTGGGGTCACCAGGGATATGAATATATAGAGTTGGGTAGGATTTGGCAGATTTTACTTTTATTAGGATTAGTGCTTTGGTTAGTTCTGATGTTACGTGCCCTGATGCCTGCTTTAAAAAGAAAGGATGAAAGCCACCATATGCTTCTTTTATTTATAGCTTCCTCCGTTGCGATCGCTGTTTTTTATGCAGCAGGTTTAATGTATGGTAGGCAGACGCATATGGCTATTGCAGAGTATTGGCGATGGTGGGTGGTGCATCTTTGGGTGGAAGGCTTCTTCGAAGTTTTTGCTACCGTAGTAGCAGCTTTCTTATTTACCCGATTAGGATTGTTACGCGTGGTAGCAGCAACTCGTGCAGTACTATTTTCTACCATTGTATTTTTAAGTGGGGGTATTTTAGGTACTTTTCATCATATCTATTTTTCGGCGACTCCCATATCGGTTTTGGCAGTCGGAGCCACTTTCAGTGCTCTGGAAATAGTACCTTTGGTTTTTATTGGTTATGAGGCTTATCATAATTATCAATTGAGTAAATCCACTCGTTGGATTCAAGCTTACAAATGGCCAATTTATTGTTTCATATCCATGTGTTTTTGGAATTTTTTGGGGGCTGGTATCTTTGGGTTTGCGATTAATCCGCCCATTGCGCTTTACTATATTCAAGGACTCAACACCACAGCTTTACACGGACATGCCGCCCTCTTTGGGGTATATGGAATCTTAGGTATAGGATTGATGATGTTTGTATTGCGGGGTTTATATCCCGAACGACAATGGAATGAAAAGTTAATCGCTTCAGCCTTTTGGCTAATTAATATAGGCTTATTTCTTATGTTGGTAATTAGTCTTTTGCCCATAGGAATTATGCAAGCTATAGCATCTATTAAAGAGGGATATTGGTATGCACGTTCAGCAGAATTTATGCAGAAGGATATTATACATTTCTTTAGATGGATGCGGGTACCAGGAGATATTCTATTAGGGGCGGGAGAGCTTTTATTGGTGATATTTATAATAGGATTAAGGCAAGGCTGGTCTTTAAAAGAAAAACGCTGAATTTTATAGGTGATGCTTGCATAAGCTTATCGGCTGAAACTTCTGTTTAGCCGATAGCTTTAATGAAGTTTTGGCAAGGCAGGTAATAGCTCTAAGTATCTACTAGTAAAAATTTTACAGTTAGAAGAACGAAATAGAATTCTCAAGTGAGCAGATAAATATCCAGATACAGGAGACGTAATTCAATTCAATCTGGAAGAAGTATATCATTATAATATGTAAAAGAATAGTTTACTCAATTATACAGCAAACATTCAAGGGTACAAAACACTCATATCGTTAATGTAAGATTAAGGGAGTGAGAGTGAAGTGATATTAAAAATTTTCAAACTCATTTTTTACCTTTATGTTCACCGATAACATGCTGTATCAGAGTACTATTTATGCAAGCGTATAAATAGTCTTATTTGGTAAATATATTTCTTAAGATGCTATGAATCTTTATTTTTATAAAGATAGGTTTTTAACGAAAATATTGCCTGAAGAAAATCCAGGCAATAAACTTCTTTTCAAAGCGATAGGAGTCGCTCCATTGTCATTTGTGAATTTGAGATCAAATAATATTTTAAACTTAAAATTTAAAACTATAACAAATTTATGTATTTTCCATACTGCATAAAATGAATGTCGGTTAAAAAATACGCTTTCGAATTCTGCTTAAGGCTTGTGGAGTAATACCGATATAAGAGGCTATATATTTCAAAGGGACTCTTTTGATAACTTCTCGATTTTGTTGAAAAAGGCTTTCGTAGCGTTCCTGTGGGGATTGGGCAAGTAGGGAAAATTCGCGCTCAGCTCTTTCTAAATAGGCTTTTTCATTGAGTATCCGGCCTATTCTTTCCCATTTTAGGGACTGACGATAAAGATCTTGTACATCCTGCCATGACATTCTCATCACTGATGTGTTTTCTAAAGCCTGTAACATATATCTGCACGGCGTCTGGGTAATAAAAGAGTCGTAAGCACAAACAAAATCGTGTTCAAAAGAAAAATAGAAAGTAAGATCTCCTTCTCCTTTGTCGATAAAGCGTCTCACAATCCCTTTTTGTACGTAATAGGCATAATTTTCTATACTGCCCTTCTTCGTAATGATTTCTCCTTTTTTATATTCTTTGTAAGATAGCTTACTAAGATAATAGCTGAACTCTTCATCTGTAAGCTGAATAATACTATCAAATATTTCTCTAATATTTTCCATCAATATCGTATGTTGTTTTTTTTTATGATCACTATTTTTTTTAGTAGAAGGTATATTGGAGTGTGTTTGTTTTGTAAATATATATTAATTTATTAAATAATAAATTATTACCGGCATTCACCATCTAAGTTTTATCTTTGCTAAATGATAAATAATGACCAGTTAAAAGATGTGCTAGCGCGTATTGAAGACTTATATAGATATCTACAAATTGAGAAAAAAAAGTTAGAAATCATTAACGATGACGAAAAAACGGCTGCACCCGAATTTTGGAATGATCCTAAGGCTGCTGAGACTTTTTTAAAACAATTACGAGGCAAGAAGCGTTGGGTTGAAGATTATAATGAAATTAAAGTCGCTTTTGAAGATTTGTTGGTGTTGCAGGAATTTGCCAAAGAAGATGTAGAAAGTGAAAAAGATTTGGATAAAGCCTTTCCCAGGTTAATCGAAAAAATTGAAGAATTGGAGTTTCGCAATATGCTCTCTAACGAAGGAGATGAATTGTCAGCCGTTATCCAAATTACCGCTGGCGCTGGAGGTACTGAAAGTTGTGATTGGGCTAGTATGTTGATGAGGATGTATATAATGTGGGCCGAAAAACAAGGTTTCAAAATAAAAGAGCTCAACCATCAAAATGGAGATGTTGCGGGCATAAAAACAGTGACTTTGGAGATAGAAGGAGATTATGCTTTTGGATATTTAAAAGGAGAAAATGGAGTCCACCGTTTGGTGCGTATTTCCCCTTTTGATTCCAATGCAAAAAGACATACCAGTTTTGTTTCGGTATATGTATACCCTTTGGTTGATGATAGTATAGAAATCAATATCAATCCGGCTGATATTACTTTTGAAACCATGAGGGCCAGTGGTGCAGGTGGGCAAAACGTTAATAAAGTGGAAACTGCCGTACGCTTGCGGCATGCCCCTACGGGTATTATTATAGAAAATTCAGAAAGCCGTTCGCAGCTTCAAAATAAAGAAAAAGCACTGCAACTTTTAAGATCTCGTCTCTATGAAATAGAGCTTGAAGAGCGAATGAAAGCCCGCAATGAAATTGAGGCGAGTAAAATGAAGATAGAGTGGGGAAGTCAAATCCGTAATTATGTGATGCATCCTTATAAATTGGTGAAAGATGTGCGCTCGGGTTATGAAACTTCCGATGTAGAGGCTGTAATGAATGGTAATATTACCCCTTTTCTAAAAGCTTTCCTCATGAATGAAGGGCAAAATACAGCAGATGATCAAGTTTTTTAAGTAAGCCCGCTGGAAGATTATTTTTGCGTTAAGAGGGGGTAGATGAAGAGCAAACTCTACTTTCTCATAAAAGTTAAACAATTATATTAAATAAAATTTCTATTCATAAAACGAGAATAGCTTTTAACATTAGAATATTTTATTTTTTTATATTTGTCGATCAATAAATCTACTACATGAAAAACTGGGAAAACCTGCTTAATCCTGATTATTATATTACGAAAGGAGGACTCTGGATCATACTTTTTATTATTTTTGCTGAAACAGGCTTATTTGTTGGTTTTTTTCTGCCCGGAGATAGTCTTCTATTTGTTTCCGGAATTTATGCTACCACCATTATTTCGGAGAGTTTCGGATCGACTGGAAGCGATTATATGGATACCACCATTTTAGCTACTTTAATAGCCGTAGCAGCTATTTTAGGAAATATGGCAGGCTATTGGTTTGGCTATAAAAGTGGTCCTGTGCTCTATGAAAAGAAAGATACCTGGTTATTCAAGAAAAAATATTTGTTTAAAGCGCATGATTTTTTTGATGATCATGGCAGAATAGCGGTCATTATGGCGAGATTTCTCCCTATTGTAAGAACCTTTGCCCCTATTGTAGCCGGCATTGTAAAAATGGACAAGGCCAGATTTACCCTATATAATATAATAGGGGGTGTATTGTGGTCTTTCTCTTTGGTATATGGGGGGCATTATCTGGATAAAATGTTCAGAGACCAGATGGGGATTGATCTGAAAAGCCACTTGGAACTCATTATCCTTATTTTGGTGGTCATTACTACTGTTCCTGTGATAATTAAGTTTATGTCCAAAGCTAAGAAAAAAACTTCAAAAACAGACTGATATCCAATTTTTTAAGTATATGACAGAGATTGCTTTGGCAATCTCTTTTTTCTTAGAAATAATGCTAATTTTACTTTTTAAAGATTAAGATGATTACAAAAAACACCATAGATAAGATATTTTCCGCCGTAAGGGTAGAAGAAGTGGTGGGCGAATATGTACAACTAAAACGGGCGGGAGGAAATTATAAGGGATTGAGCCCCTTTCATGATGAAAAGACCCCTTCTTTTGTTGTTTCGCCAAGTAAGCAGATTTGGAAAGATTTTAGCTCTGGAAAAGGAGGAACAGCAGTTTCTTTTCTTATGGAAATTGAAAACTTCACCTATCCCGAGGCATTACGCTACTTGGCTAAAAAATATGGCATAGAGATAGAAGAAGATATACAGCAGGTTTCGGAAACTGAGAGAGAGTCTCGTAACCAAAGAGAATTGCTGTATAAAATACACGAAGTAGCGAATCATTTTTTTCAAGAGCAATTATATCAAACAGAAGAAGGACAAAATATAGGACTTTCCTATTTTCGTGAGCGGAGATTAAATGATGAAGTGCTTAAGAAATTTCAATTGGGCTATTCGCCAGAACTTCGGAATGCTTTTACACA
Source organism: Elizabethkingia argenteiflava (assembly GCF_009904105.1). Lineage (GTDB taxonomy): Bacteria > Bacteroidota > Bacteroidia > Flavobacteriales > Weeksellaceae > Elizabethkingia > Elizabethkingia argenteiflava. Next base: position 30,442 of record NZ_JAAABJ010000634.1, read on the forward strand.
AATAGCACAGGAAAAAGGTTATGATAGAGATTTGCTCGAAAAATCAGGCTTGTCTATTTTTCCGGAAAATATACCTAGCGGAATAGATCGCTTTAGAGAAAGGGTGATATTCCCGATTCTCAGCTTTTCAGGAAGAGTATTAGGTTTTGGTGCGCGGATTTTGAAGAATAATATTAAAACGGCCAAATATCTTAATTCTCCCGAGACCGAAATTTACCATAAATCTCATGTGCTGTATGGTATTGCTCAGTCCAAACAATCTATATCCAGAGAAAACCACTGTTTGTTGGTCGAAGGTTATATGGATGTTATTTCCTTACACCAATCCGGTATAGAAAATGTAGTAGCCAGTAGTGGTACCGCATTGACCAAAGAACAGATAAAATTAATCAAAAGACTTACGCCGAATGTAACTATTTTGTTCGATGGTGATGCCGCGGGGATAAAGGCCTCTTTTCGGAGTATAGACTTGTTGTTGGAGGAGGGCATGAATATAAAGGTAATGCTCTTTCCCGATGGACATGATCCGGATAGTTTTGCCAAAGCTTTCCCTAAGGAATATGTTAAAAAATATATTGCGGAACATGCAGTAGATTTTATTCACTTTAAGATAGAAGTGCTTCAGAAAGACGCTGGTGAAGATCCTTTTAAGAGAGCAGAGCTTATTAAAGAAGTGGTCAAGAGTATAGCTTTTGTTCCCAATCATCTTCAGCAGGAAATATTTATACAACAGGTTTCAAAATTGCTATCTGTTTCCGAGCAGAATTTGTTTAATGAACTTCAGAATCAAAAGAACCACCTCCAGCAGCATGAAAAAACTAAGCCGCCTCAGTTAAAAAAAATTGAAACTGCACAGCTTGAGACCTCTATTCCGCCATTATTATTTCTAGAAGAAAAATTAGTAGAACTGATGTTAAAGTATGGTGATAGGGAAATGTTCAGAAAAAAAGAAGACAAAGTGATCAAGTCTTCTGTTATCCAAGAAATATTGAATCATTTTGAAGAAGATTCCTATGAAATTCAGAGCCCTTTGCACCAGAAAATTATTAATGAAATTCAAAAGGGCTTTGCTGAGAGTGCATTTCGTTCGGGGCAATTTTTCTTTAGTTTGATGGATGAGGAAGTTAGTCAAAAAGTTGCGGACGTATTAATAGAACCCCATCAAGTAAGTGATTGGAATAAATTTAATATTTATTTCAGTACAGAAGAAGAGGTGGTCGATAAATTGGTGCAGGATATTATCCTACGCCATAAACGCGAATATATATTGAAAATTATTAAAGATCTCCAGCTGAAAATACAGCAAGATCCTGGGAATGATGTACAATATTATGCTACAATACTAAAGCTTAGCAAGCTTAAAATAGAATTGGATAGAGTGCTATATAGAATATTGTAGTTGATATCTGCCAGAATGTCCATATATTCGTTTGGAATAAAATTAGAACATGTTAGAAGATAAAATTAAATCGATGGATATTAAAAAAGAATTTAGAGATTACGCGGTAAAACATCAGGGCGTTAATGGTCTCGCTACTGATCAGTATATGGGGATGTATGGCCCTACCAATTTAACCCCCTACATTATGGAAGAGCGTCGTATGAACGTGGCTCAGATGGATGTTTTTTCCCGACTGATGATGGACCGGATTATTTTTCTAGGAACAGGGATTGATGATCAGGTAGCCAATATTGTGACGGCTCAGTTGTTATTTTTAGAAAGCGCAGATCCGGGTAAGGATATTCAGATTTATATTAACTCTCCAGGGGGAAGTGTGTATGCAGGCTTGGGGATTTACGATACCATGCAGATCATTAAACCCGATGTTGCGACCATATGTACAGGGATGGCAGCCTCTATGGGAGCTGTTTTATTGGTAGCTGGAGAAAAAGGTAAGCGTTCTGCTTTAAAACATTCTAGAGTTATGATCCACCAACCTAGCGGAGGTGCGCAAGGGGTGGCCTCTGATATGGAAATCAATTTACGAGAAATGTTAAAACTCAAAAAAGAGTTGTATGATATTATCTCCAAACATTCTGGACAGACTTATGAGTGGGTAGAGAAATCCTCTGATAGGGACTATTGGATGATATCCGAAGAGGCTAAAAAATTTGGTATGGTTGATGAAGTATTACAACGTAGGGAAGAGAAATAATTCTTCTGCAAGTATATTTTCTTTTTTTAGAGGGTGTAAAAACTTTAGTTTTATACCCTCTAAAATAGAAAGGAAGAAGATTCCGGTCAGAGAGGTTAATATGTTTTTTTTATTTTTGCAGTATGAAGAGTGTAGAGATTAAGGCAGAAGCGTTTTTTGAATTGCTTAAGCAGCAAAATGTTTCCATGTGGGATATTTTCGAAAAAATGATAGATGAGAAAGAGGAAAAGCGGATACTTTTTTTTAATAAAGACCAAGAACTCATTACCTCCTATATACTTCCTTGTACTTTGAAGCAACTGAAAGAGGATAAAAAAATATTTAACAAAACCTTTAGCAAGAAATTATCTCAAGACTAAAAGCATATATTGATCGGCTTTTCTTATAAACCTCATATTCTGTGGTCACACAAGAGCTATGAGAGCTGCCCATACCTGTTTTTTGCTATCAGGAAGTTAGTCTATCAGGTGCTAACCCCAAAAATATAACCTATTATAGCTGTTAAAGCCATAGCAGCGGTTCCCCAACAGCAAATTCTTCCTACCGCTATACTTATTTTAGAGCCGCCAGTTTTAGCCGCAATGGCCCCTAACAACATAAGGAATACAATCGAAAAAGCATATTCATAATAAATCATATCGGAGATAGGTGCGAAAAGAGCTACTAAAAAAGGTAATAAACCACCTCCTGTAAAAGAGGCGAATGATGAGGTTGCGGCTTGAAGAGGTTTTGCGGTGGTGATTTCATTAATGCCCAGTTCATCTCTGGCATGGGTCTCTAAGGCATTGTGGTGGGTGAGTTCCTGCGCAACTTTTAGGGCCAGTGTAGGATTTAGACCTCTGTTTTCGTATATTTTGGCTAATTCATTCAGCTCTATTTCAGGCATGTTTTCCAGTTCCTGAGCTTCTCTTTCCAAATCCGACTTTTCGGTATCCGCTTGTGAACTTACCGATACATATTCTCCGGCTGCCATCGCCATGGCGCCAGAGACGAGACCAGCTAGTGAAGCTAGTATGATAGCTTCCCGAGAAGGGTGGGCAGCGGCCACACCTATGGTGATGCTGGTGGTGGAAAGTATACCATCATTGGCCCCGAGCACAGCGGCCCTTAGCCAGCCCATACGATTAACATAATGTTTTTCCAAAAGATCATGTGACATACTATTTTGCTTTTAAGTGTGGAACAACACCTCATTTCTATACTGATAAGCGATTTACAAATTTATTTTCAATAGATACACTAACAGTATATTGGTGATATGAAATTACGCATATTTTAATAATGCTGAATAAGATATTGTTGTTGATCGTTAAAAAATAGAGGGCATACAAAAGCTGTTCATATGTCTTGCTTATCTCAATATTTCAGGAGAGCTGTAAGAATTTTTCAATGGTTTTTCTAGTTTCATTAACCTCGTGTACACGGAGTATGTTAGCGCCTTTTTTAAGGAGGTTAAGGTGTAAAGCCTGAGTCTGTGTAGTAATCTCCAGTGGGGAGAGACCCAAAGGTTTGTAGATAAATGATTTTCGCGATATGCCGATCAGGAGGGGCCACCTTCTAAATCCCAATAAATCGGCGTCTTGCACTATCTTGAGCTGATCCTCAATGGTCTTTCCAAATCCGAATCCGGGATCCAAAATAAGATCATGAACGCCCAGTTGGTTAAGCGCTTCGATTTTTTGTGTAAAAAAATAATTGATATCGGAGATAATATCAGAATGCTTTAAAGTATCATGCATTTGGGAGAAGCTCGGGTTCACGTGCATCAAGATATAAGGAAGGCCTACTCTTGCCACAGTAGCGAACATTTCTGGATCGAATTGTCCGCCTGAAATATCGTTAATGATATCCACTCCTTCTTCCGCAGCATATTGAACAGTTTCCGCATAGAAGGTATCTACCGATAGTAAAGTTTCCGGAAATTCCTTTTTTAGCTGTGAAATGATATGGCCTAAACGCTTTCTTTCTTCCTTAGCGCTTACTTGTTGCGAACGCGGATGAGTGGATTGAGGGCCAATATCAATAATGGAGGCCCCTTCCTTAATCATTCTTTCTGCATGTGAGTAAGCGTATTTTTCTTGATTAAACAAACCTCCATCCGAGAAAGAATCGGGAGTGAGATTAAGAATACCCATAATAAGGGGTTTTTCAAGAGAAATTAATTTGCCACGACAATTGAGGCTATAGGTCTGATTATGCACGTTTTTTTCTATATTCATATTCATCAGCTTTCTTGCTTTAGGCTAAATTTGTATCTTTGACATGAGAATGCTAATTTATGCAAAATACAGCAATTGAATTTGAGTCAATAATCGCCGAATGTAGGGAATTATTTAGTAAAAAAATGCAGGACTACGGAGCTGCCTGGAGAGTGATGAGACCCAGTTCGATTACCGATCAGATTTATATTAAGATTAACCGCATCCGCACTTTGCAGATGAGTAGTGTGAAAATGGTAGATGAGGATGAACGGGTTGAGTTTATAGCAATCATCAATTATTCTATTATAGGGCTTATCCAGCTGGAAAGAGGATTTATCCAATCCTTGGAAGAAGATGCAGAAAACATCATGCAACAATACGATGATTACGCTCACCGGGCGAAAGAATTAATGATGCGAAAGAATCATGATTATGGTGAAGCCTGGCGGGAAATGAGAATATCTTCTATTACTGATCTTATCTATCAAAAAGTGCTTCGCACCAAACAAATTGAAGATAATCAAGGAAAAACTTTAGTATCAGAAGGCTTAGACGCTAACTATTTTGATATGTTGAACTATGCTGTTTTTTGTTTAATTAAAATGAATTAGGCGTTACTAATAATAAAAAATATTACGATGAAAAAAATAATTAGAGTTTTTGTAGCCTTTATTTTTATTATATCGGGTTTCCTAAAGGCTGTTGATCCCATCGGATTTTCCTTTAAGCTAGAAGAGTATTTCTCACCAGCTGTATTTAACATAGCATTTTTAGAAAAATGGGCCTTACCTATTGCTATACTTGTGGTAGTAGTCGAATTTTTATTAGGCGTTTTACTTCTCCTAAAAATAAAACTTAGAGACACCTTGCTGTGTCTTCTGGTGATTTGTATATTTTTCGGTTTCCTCACCTTTTATTCCGCCTATTTTAATGTCGTTACAGACTGTGGTTGTTTTGGTGATGCTTTAAAACTCACACCTTGGACTTCTTTTCTTAAAGACATCATATTGCTGGGGCTGATTTTATTTTTATGGCGAGCCTATAAAGGAGATCTAGGCAGTAATATTTGTTTTTTTAAAAGTGGCTTCCCGAGGATAACTTTCTTCTTACTGAGTTGCATTTTTTTATCCATTATAATACTAAAAGGAGTACTAGGAGAACCTTATATAGATTTTAGAGATTATAAAATAGGCACTGATTTAAGGTGGGAAAAAGCTAAAATAGAGGAAAACCCTTCGGAATACGAAGTTTTTTATACGCTTAAAAATACACAAACAGGTCAGCACAAAAGCCTATCTCAGGATGAATACCTTTCTTCTAACATCTGGAAAGATGCAAATTGGCAGATAGAGTCGGATAAAACCTATGAGAAATTAAAGAAAAAAGGTTACGAATCCACCATTAAAAACTTTAAAATTACCGATATTGATGGGCAGGATGTTACCGATCAAATTCTCAATGAGCCCCGAATATTTATAGTGTTTACCTATAAACCAGAAAAACTTTCCCAAAGCTTAATCGACAATATAGAAAAGGGGCTTTTAAGAGAAAAAGCAAAAATATATGCCGTTTCTACCCAAATAGATACCTTCAGTAAGGTACCTCATGGAACCATGGATGCTACAGCGATAAAAACCATTGCCAGAAGTAACCCTTTTTTACTTATTCTGGAAAATGGAAAGATTGTACTCAAAGAGGAGGCAAAAGATTATTTTAACGATTGAAACGATTAAATTTAATTCAAGAGTATAAATAAGAACAGCGGATTATTTTTAGCACTTCATGGTATTAAGTTGTAGCAAAAGGTTATGGAGAGGATGTTAATCTTCAGATAAGAATCAATAAAAATATAATATAATTTATGAGAAGGAAAATTGTAGCTGGAAATTGGAAAATGAATAAAACATTTTCTGAAGCACAAGAGCTGATGAACCAGCTTTCGACATACCAAAAGAAGCATACTTCGGGTTGTGAAGTATATATAGCTCCCCCCTCGCTTTATCTTACAGCAGCTATGGATATTTTTACCCAGCATGAAGTGAGGGTATTCTCACAAGAGGTATCCCTGCATACAGAAGGCGCCTTTACCGGTGAAATATCAGTGGATATGCTTAGTTCTATTCGTGCTACGGGAACGCTTATCGGACATTCTGAAAGAAGACAATACCACGGTGAAACCGATGCAAATTGCAATAAAAAAGTGAAATTAGCATTGGATAAAGGCCTTATTCCCATTTACTGCAATGGAGAAACACTGGAGCAAAGAAAGTCAGGACAGCATTTTAATGTGATTAAAGATCAAACCGAGGTAGCGCTTTTCAGCCTTACGCCAGATGAAATTAAAAAAGTCGTTATTGCCTATGAGCCGGTTTGGGCTATTGGTACGGGTGAAACAGCTAGCCCAGAGCAGGCACAGGAAATACATGCTTATATTAGGGGGCTCATAGCAGAGAAATATGGACAGGAGGTAGCAGATGAAGTCTCTATTCTTTATGGAGGTAGCGTAAAACCAGACAATGCCAAAGAAATCTTTTCTAAGCCCGATGTAGATGGTGGTCTTATCGGTGGCGCTTCTCTTAAAATTGACGATTTTACGGCGATTATTAAAGCTTTTGATTAAATTTTCAATAATCTGAAGAGAGAAGGAAAAGAAATAACAAAAGGCGAGGAGGGATGTGTAATTTGCAGATTCGCCTTAAAAATAGGATAGATGACACAATATTTAGAATTTGATTTTAATATAGAGCCTGTTGAACCATGGAGTGAGATCTTAATGGCAGAACTTATCGAATTAGGATTTGATAGTTTTACCGAAAAAAATAATGGAATTCTGGCTTACATTCAATCGGATTTATTCAACGAAGAAGCCCTGAAAATAAAAAGCTTGCTCAATCATCAAGAAGTAAAGGTTTCCTATACTTTTAAAAAAATGCCCAATATTAATTGGAATGAAGAGTGGGAGAAAAATTTTCAGCCCATAAATGTAGAAAATAAAGTATTGATTCGGGCTGAATTTCACCAGCCTCAAGGCTTTGAAGAAGAAATTATCATTCAACCTAAAATGTCTTTTGGCACCGGCCACCACGCGACTACTTATCTCATGATTCAGCAGATGTTGGATATGGATTTTAAAGGGAAAAAAGTACTCGATATGGGATGTGGGACTTCGGTTTTAGCCATTTATGCTGGAAAAAAGGGAGCTTCTGATATTCTGGGGATCGATATAGATGAATGGGCAGTAGAGAATTCTAGAGAAAATGCGGAGCGTAACAACATTTCAATGCGAGTAGAGTTAGGGACCGCTGATCAGTTGGATACAACTTTATATGATATTATTTTAGCCAATATCAATCGCAATATTTTGATCTCGGATATTCCGAGATATGTTAAAGTATTAAAACCTGGAGGGCAGCTATTGCTTTCGGGTTTATGTTTTTTTGATGAGGAAGATATCCTACAGGTGTGTGAAGGGCAAAAACTTCGCCTACATAAAAAACTACAACGAGAAGAATGGATTTCTCTACTCTTAAGTAAATAAAGAGGACCGTCTAGCTAGACGGTCCTCTTTATTTTAGGGCCGATAGTCTTTTTATAAATTTCTTTTCAAAGGTTAAAGTATTTTATATCGTTTCTAAATTTATAAATTTTGATAAAAAAACAAATATTGCTATACAATTATAAAGTCATATCTCTTAATTGTAAAAATGTTTTTTCCTTCATCCTCGCTTATGGATAAAAGGCTAAAACTTAGTGTTTATCGGCTAAGTTGTATATTTGTACGAGTTAAATTGTGATAATGGCTAAAAAAAAGTTCGATACAGAGATGCGTGTGGGGGTTGTAGGAAGTGGTAGTTTTGCTACTGCTATTGTGAAAATGCTCACCGAAAACTGTGAAATCGTTCATTGGTGTGTAAGAAACGAATTTGTAAAGGGAGCTGTTGAACTTAGGCGCCATAATCCGTCCTATCTTACAGCGGTACTTTTTAACTTAAAGCAATTGCGTTTAAGTACTGATATTAATGAGTTGGTATCCGTTTGTGATGTCATTATTTTAGTAACCCCCTCTATTTATCTGGATAAGGCACTGCAAACTTTGAAAGTTAGTGTTAAGAATAAACTCTTTGTATCCGCTATTAAAGGTATAGTCCCCGAGCAAAACGATATAGTGGCCCATTTTTTAAAGGAAAAATATAAGATAGATTTAAAAAATCAGGCAGTTATTTCTGGTCCTTGTCATGCTGAAGAAGTAGCTATGGAAAGACTTTCCTACCTTACCGTATCTGCTTCTGAAAAACAAAAAAGTGGCATCATAGCCCAGTTATTATCATCTCACTTTATAAGAGTACACCAATCTTGCGACATTTTAGGAAATGAATACAGTGCTGTATTGAAGAATATATATGCTATAGGAGCGGGAATAGCTTATGGCCTGGGGTATGGCGATAACTTTAATGCCGTATATGTATCCAATGCCATTCGTGAAATGGCCCTTTATCTGAAAGCGATTGATCCTAATACCCGAGATGTAAACCAATCTTCTATCCTGGGAGATCTATTGGTAACTGCTTATTCTTTATTCAGTCGTAATAGAATGCTCGGTAATTTGATAGGAAAGGGGTATACCGTAAAATCTGCTATTCAATCGATGAATATGGTTGCCGAAGGTTATTATGCGACTAAAAGTATCTATCAGATTGGGAAGAAAAGAAAATTAAAACTCCCCATTGTAAGTGTAATATACAATATTCTTTACGAGGGAAAAGATGCTGAAAAACAATTTAAAAAATTAACTGCTAAACTTAACTGAACTTTATAATAAAATGAATCCGAAATCTAAATATGATGTGGTTCTTGTTGGAGGAGGTGTAATGAGTGCTACTTTAGGGACCCTACTCCACGAGTTTGATCCCAATTTGAAAATTGCACTTTTTGAAAGGCTCAAAGATGTAGCGTTGGAAAGTTCATCGGCGTGGAATAATGCTGGTACAGGGCATGCCGCTTTTTGTGAGCTAAATTACACAGTTCCGACACAGGATGGTTCTGTAGATATTGCTAAGGCTGAGAGGATTGTAGAACAATTTGAAATTTCAAAACAGTTTTGGGCATACTTAGTGAATAAAGGTTATATCCATTCACCTAAGGAGTTTATTAATTCTTGTCCTCATATGAGCTTGGTTTTTGGAGAAAAAGATATAGAATTCCTAAAGAACCGCTATCAAGCCATGAGTAAAACTCACCTTTTTGAAGGTATGGAGTTTTCTGAAGATCATCATAAACTCAGAGAATGGATCCCCTTAATTATGCGATCCAGAAACGCCTCTGAAAAGTTAGCAGCTACCCGTGTGGAAATGGGAACAGATGTCGATTTTGGTGCTCTAACCAGAAAAATGGTGGAACACCTAAAGAGTGTGGCCAATGTAGATGTTTTTTGCTACCATGAAGTAAAAGATCTTGTGGAGAAAAAGGGTACCTGGAAGATGAAAATTAAAAACCGAATGGATAATAAATCTGTAGAAGTAAAGTCCGATTTCGTGTTTATTGGGGCAGGGGGCTATGCCTTATCCTTATTAGAAAGCTCTGGTATAAAAGAGAGCAAAGGCTATGGAGGATTCCCCGTAAGTGGTCAATGGTTGGTTACCAGAGATCCGGAACTCATAGCTATGCATCAGGCAAAAGTATATACCATGGCTACATTAGGTGCTCCCCCCATGAGTGTGCCGCATTTAGATCTTAGAATTATTGATGGGGAAAAAGCCTTACTCTTTGGGCCTTTTGCTGGATTTTCTACCAAATTTTTAAAAAATGGAAGTTATCTGGACTTGCCGGAAAGTATTAATTTTAAAAATATTCGCTCCTTATTTGGTGCCTGGTGGCATAATCTGTCACTCACCAGATATCTCATCCGACAGGTCACTATGAATAAAGACCAGCGTATCGCTCATTTAAGAGATTTCGTGAAAGATGCAAATGCTGATAAATGGGATTTACTCGTAGCTGGACAAAGAGTACAGATTATTAAAAGAGATGAAGCAGAAGGAGGAAAACTCGAGTTTGGAACTGAGGTGGTAACCAATGATAAGGGTAGTATAGCCTCTCTATTGGGAGCTTCGCCAGGAGCGAGTACTGCTGCTTTTGCTATGATTAACGTTTTGGAGAAATGTTTTGGAGAAAAGCTGCATAAAGAGTGGCATGAAAAACTTTTAGAAATGGTGCCTTCGTACGGTCAACGTCTTAAAGATAATGTAGCGCTCACCCAACAAATAAGAGATTATACAAAAGAGAAACTCGAATTAGACTACTAATTCTTGTTCCTTTCCTCTTTTGGGGTAAAGGTGAGAAAAAGAGAAAAAGTACATATATATTAAAGAAAGTCCTTTGTTTAAGAAGGGCTTTTTTTATAGCTTTATTAAGCTATTTGGGAAACTCATATCGAATAGAGAAGCTTTTAGCTTTTTTAAATTTATGTCTTAGGATCCAATAACGTAAATGTTTGTTGATAGCATGCTTCATTTCAATTAAGAAATTGGTGCTTATCCAATTTAGATGCTCCTCTAGAAAAAAGATTCATATATCATTTTGAGTATATTTTTTCATAGTTGCATACGGTGGTATAAGTAGAAGGTTAATTATAGCGTAAGTGTATTTACACTTATTCTCTTTCCATAAATCATGATGTTGGAAATTTACAATTGTTATATATTTATAACTTATATGCATTATAATTTAACATAGTATTAAAACATATAATGCTTAAGATCTATTAGTTTAGAGACGAAAAATTATGGATTATGGTTAAAATTATAGCATATAACCCGGAACATTTTTATGCACTCACTTCTTATGCACTTACACAAGATCAGGCCCGTTTTACATCTGAACCTGCGGATATTTTGGATGCATCAAAAGAAGATGCCCAAGATTACCTTAACTTTAGTATTTTATATCATGAAAAAGCCGTGGGATTCTTTTCTTTAGATTTTTCTTTTCACAGATTCTATAAACCTAGGGATAAGAAGGTGGTCATTCTAAGATCATTAAGTTTAAATCCTTATTACCAAGGGAAAGGTATAGCTAAAAAAGCGCTGTTACAGCTTTCTTCTTTTATAAAAGAAAGTTTTTCCCCAATACAAGAAATCGCATTGGGGGTGCATATTAAGAATACACGTGCCTATGATCTGTATAAAAAAGTGGGTTATCAGCCTTTAGACGAAATGTTTATAGGAGAGAGAGGTCCCCTGTATATTATGGTGTTTAAAATTTAGACTTTAGCTAAAAAAGCATCAAAATTTAGTTGAATACTTACCGTACCATCAGCTTCTATTTGATGTAGATTTACCCATTCTGTTTTATTTACGGAACTCATGTCGTATACTTTGCGTACTCGTATATAGTTTTCGGTATATCCATACATAAAGCCTTCTTTATTCTCATGTTCCCACAGTACGGGTAAACTTCTTCCAATCTGACTTTGGTAAAAGGCCATTTTCTTCTTCTCAGAGAGAATGCGTAGCATTTTATTGCGTTTTTTTCTTTCGTTTATGGGGACTACTTCCGGCAGATTTACCGCTTCGGTATTTTCCCTTTCAGAATAGGTGAAGACATGAAGGTAAGAAATAGGCAGGTCGTTTAGAAATTGATAGGTTTTAAGAAACTCCTCTTCGGTTTCCCCTGGAAAGCCTACAATCACATCCACGCCAATGCAAGCATCAGGTAGGAGTTCTCGGATTTTATGGATTCTGTTTCTATAAAGTGTAGTTAAATAGCGGCGTTTCATTTTTTTTAGAATATGATCGCTGCCCGATTGTAAAGGAATGTGGAAATGAGGAACGAAGCTTTTGCTTGCGGCAACTACATCAATGGTATCGTCCTTGAGCAAATTAGGTTCTATGGATGAAATTCGAATTCGCTCAATTCCATCTACCCGATCCAGTGCTTTTACCAACTCTAGAAAGGTGTGTTCGTGTTTTTTATTGCCAAATTCCCCTTTACCATAATCGCCGATGTTGACTCCTGTGAGTACAATTTCTTTGATATCCTGTGAGGCAATTTCACGTGCATTGTTAATTACGTTGTCCAGGGCATCTGAACGAGAAATCCCCCGTGCTAAAGGAATGGTGCAATAAGTACATTTATAATCACATCCATCCTGAATTTTAAGAAAAGCGCGCGTCCTATCGCCAATAGAATAGGAGCCGATAAAAAAATCAGCTTCTTCAATTTCGCAGGCGTGTACTTCTGCCCGCGTGTTAGATTTCTCAAGATCGCGTAGGTAGCTCAGAATATTAAATTTTTCTTTTGCCCCCAATACAAGGTCTACACCTTCAATGGCTGATATTTCTTCTGGTTTAAGTTGTGCGTAGCACCCCAACACCACTACGAGACCTTCAGGATTGGCTTTTTGTGCTCGTTTTACAATTAGCTTACATTCTTTGTCCGCATTTTCGGTAACCGAGCAGGTGTTGATGACAAAGATATGAGCAGCCTCGTCAAAGGATACCTTTTTATAACCCGCATCGGTAAGCTGACGGGCGATAGTAGAAGTTTCTGCAAAGTTGAGCTTACAGCCCAAGGTGTGAAATGCCACTGATTTTAAACCTGATTCCATAACTAAAAAAGAGAAGGCAAATTTACGAAATAAATATAAAATTTTCTAAATGTCCATTTTAAAGTTGAGTAATCCATCAAAGCAAGTCTCCAAAAAAAGAATTAACTTTTATTCATCTTATATATTAGAGCGATTAAAATTGATTTTCCTGATACAAAATTTTTTATTCTGCCTTCTACAGGTTTATAGGATGATGAAATTCATTGCTAAGTAAAAAGATTTTATTTTATAAATTCAGTTAAATAAGTCTTTATCTAACCCGTGGTGCATTTAAGCAATACGAGTTTTTAAGTTGTTAATATTTCTATTGTTTAGTTTATTAATGCATTGTATAACAGTCATTGCCATTATCTTAGATAATATTCTATTCTTAAAGCCATCA
>NZ_JAAABJ010000635.1 GCF_009904105.1 Elizabethkingia argenteiflava
TGAGTACCCTAGCAATGCTGGATTATGTTCAGCAATTGTATGCTATGGAGATTTCTCCTGCAGAGATATCCCGTATTACCGATAGTGTACTACCCGCGGTTCAAGAATGGAGATACCGTCCTCTTGAAACCGTCTATCCATTTGTATTTCTGTATTGTATGTTTTTCTAGGTTAGGGTGTATTGTGCTGTAGACACACTTGCGATCTTTAATATCCTAGGTTTTTTTATGGAAGGAAAAAATATGTACTTTGGCTTTATAGTTCAGAAAATGAAGGGGCCAAACTCTGGCTTGGAGTTCTCACTGATCTGAAGAAACGCGGTGTGGAAGATATTATGATTTCCTGCATAGACGGCCTGAAAGGTTTCCCCGAAGCGGTTGAGGCTGTATTTCCTAAAACCAGGGTACAACTTTGCGTGGTTCATTAAATCCGCGCCTCCATGCGCTATGTTCCTTACAGGGATAAATAAGCGGTTATGGAGGATATGAAGCCAATCTACAAGGCTAATAATGAAGAGCAGGGATATCAAAGGCTGCTTGCCTTTGAAGAGAAGTGGGCAAAAAAATATCCCCTGACCTGCAAA
>NZ_JAAABJ010000637.1 GCF_009904105.1 Elizabethkingia argenteiflava
AACAATCACCCTGGAAAGAGATCTTACCCCTGCAATTTTCAAAATCAATGTGCTATAAGAATGGGAGTTGCTTTGGAAAAAAGCAAGGTTGATTTAAGCTCGTTCAGAGGAGCCCGCTGTTGGTTTGGCCATAATCCAAGACATATTTTGCGGGCACAGGAGCTTGCAGACTGGATTTCAAAAAAATACACAATATTTGGAATAAAGAGAGTGTACAAAAGAAAAGATCACCCAAAGATGTCAAGTAGCGATTTTTACGGAAAGAAAGGCATTGTTTTTATAAAAGATGGTTGGGGTCCAACAGACCATATTGATCTATGGAATGGATACGAAATGAGAGGTGGAGACTTTTCATATTTAAAATTGGGAGTAGAAATATGGTTTTGGCGATTATCGTGAGGCGATGAGTACCGGTGAATAAAGCGATACGGATAGTAGACCTGGTGTATTAGCAGAATATTCAAACCTCAAAACAAACGAATAAAATATCATTTCATTGGGCAAAATAAAAAATCGCCCTTAAATAAAGGCGATTTGTAGACCCACAGGGATTCGAACCCCAGATGACTGAACCAAAATCAGTAGTGTTACCGCTACACCATGGGTCTCTGTTTTTATTGTGGTGCAAATTTACAATAAAAATTCCTTTTTGCAAGTTTTTTTTCAAAAAAAAGCCTATATAATGGAGCAAAAAGTAGCTACACCATTGGTTTTCAACATAAAAAAAACACCTTATTTTTTTACATACTCCCTGGTTTTAGTCTTTTTATTTCCGTATTTTTGGAAAAATAATTTTTTAGATGAGTGATACAAACGATAAGAAAAAAGCACTTGCTTTAGTGTTAGAGAAGTTAGATAAAACCTATGGTAAAGGCACCGTAATGACCTTAGGAGATAACTCTGTAGACCATTCTATTGAAGTGATCTCTTCCGGATCATTAGGACTAGATCTTGCGTTAGGTGTTGGGGGATACCCTAAGGGTCGGGTGATTGAGATTTACGGCCCAGAATCTTCGGGTAAAACAACTTTGACTTTACATGCTATTGCAGAAGCCCAAAAACAAGGAGGGGTTGCTGCTTTTATAGATGCCGAACATGCTTTCGATCGAAATTACGCTGCTAAACTAGGAATTAAATTAGAAGATCTTATTATTTCTCAGCCCGACAACGGAGAACAAGCATTAGAAATCGCCGATAACCTCATCCGTTCTGGAGCGATCGATATCGTGGTGATTGACTCTGTAGCAGCACTCACCCCAAAAGCTGAAATCGAAGGAGAAATGGGCGACTCTAAAATGGGATTACACGCGAGACTTATGTCCCAGGCACTTAGAAAGTTGACAGCTACGATCTCCAGAACTAAGTGTACTGTAATTTTCATCAATCAACTCAGAGAAAAAATCGGAGTAATGTTTGGAAACCCCGAAACCACCACCGGAGGAAATGCTCTTAAATTCTATGCTTCGGTAAGGATAGATATCCGTAAAGCCAGTGCTCCTATAAAACAGGGTGATGAGGCAATAGGCAGCCGAGTAAAAGTAAAGATTGTAAAAAATAAAGTAGCCCCTCCATTTAAGCAAGCAGAATTTGATATTATGTACGGAGAAGGTGTATCTAAAGTGGGAGAAATTCTTGATCAGGGAGTAGATTTAGGCATTATTCAAAAAAGTGGTTCCTGGTTTAGTTATAACAATACCAAATTAGGCCAAGGGCGGGATGCTGTAAAAGAAGTTATTAAAGATAATCCAGAATTACAGGAGGAGCTGGAAACCAAAATAAAAGAAAAGATTAGCACCAAATAAACCGAGTTGTGCTAAAGATGATATAATAAGGGCTATCTCAAAATGAGATAGCCCTTTGCATATTACTGAGTCCAGCATATTTTTATTTTCCGTCAGATTTAAGCTCTCTATTTTTATATATTTAGCCAATCTTTCGCCCCCATCTAACTCTAAATGACATTATGTCACTTTTATGAAGCTGGTATTTTTTTTGAAAAAATGAAATAAACATAAAACCTCAACAACTATGACAAAAGGGAATATCAATGTATCGGTGGAGAATATATTTCCGCTCATCAAAAAATTTCTTTATAGCGATCACGAAATATTTTTAAGAGAACTTATTTCCAATGCCACAGATGCGACTCTCAAGTTAAGACATCTTACTACGATTGGGGAAGCCCAAGTAGAATATGGCAGCCCGAAAATAGAAGTTAAGATAAATAAAGACCACAAAACCCTATCCATCATCGACCAAGGGATTGGTATGACTAAGGAAGAAGTAGAGAAATACATCAACCAGGTGGCTTTTTCAGGCGCTGAGGAGTTTCTTGAAAAATATAAAGATTCAGCTAAAGATTCCGGCATCATTGGTCACTTCGGCTTAGGATTCTATTCTGCTTTTATGGTAGCAGAAAAGGTGGAGATTATCACCAAATCCTATAAAGAAGGTGTTTCTGCTGTCCACTGGACCTGTGATGGTAGTCCAGAATTTACCTTGGAGGATGATAAAACAAAAGCGGAACGCGGTACCGAAATTATTCTCCATATTGCAGAAGATTCTACAGAATTCCTGGAAGAATCTCGTATCCGCGAGCTGCTTTTGAAGTATAATAAGTTTATGCCAGTGCCTATTAAATTTGGCACTAAAACAGAGAGCCTACCTCTTCCTGAAGGAGCTGCAGAAGATGCAAAGCCAGAAACCCAAGAGGTAGACGACATTATTAACAATCCGACTCCTGCCTGGACGAAAGCACCGAACGAACTCGAAAATGAAGATTACCAAAAGTTTTATCACGAGCTATATCCGATGCAGTTTGAGGAACCTCTCTTCCACATTCATCTGAACGTAGATTATCCGTTTAACTTAACCGGTATTCTCTTCTTCCCTAAATTAGGCAACAACCTCAATATTGAGAAGGACAAAATACAACTCTACCAAAATCAGGTATTCGTAACTGATGAAGTAAAAGGCATCGTACCAGATTTCTTAATGTTACTTCGAGGCGTTATTGATTCTCCAGATATTCCACTGAACGTTTCTCGCTCCTACCTTCAGGCAGATGGTGCCGTAAAAAAAATCTCTTCTTATATCACTAAGAAAGTAGCGGATAAAATGGCCTCGCTCATCAATGAAAATCGTGAGGATTATGAGAAAAAATGGAATGACATCAAAGTGGTCATAGAGTACGGTATGATCTCGGAGGAGAAATTCTATGAAAAATCCGATAAATTTGCACTTTATCCGAATGTAGATGGTCAGTACTTCCTGTGGAATGAATTGGTGGAAAAACTAAAACCTATACAAACAGACAAGGACGGTAAACTGGTAGTACTTTACGCTTCTAATACGAATGAGCAAGACAGCTACATCCAACATGCCAAAGCGAAGGGCTATGAAGTTCTCCTACTGGACTCTCCTATCACACCTCACCTGATCCAAAAACTGGAATCCTCAAAAGAGAACATTTCCTTTGCAAGAGTAGATGCAGACCACATCAACAACCTTATCAAAAAAGATGAACCTGCTATTGCAAAATTGAAGGATGAAGAAAAAGAAACTCTAAAAAAAGATATTGAAGAAGCGGTAAACGATAAAGCTTATAACATTCAATTGGAAGATCTGGACAGCCAGGATGCGCCTTTCATCATTACCCAACCAGAATTCATGCGGCGTATGAAGGATATGCAAATGACCGGTGGTGGTGGCATGTTTGCCATGGGAGGCTTCCCAGACATGTACAATTTGGTGGTTAATGCCAACAGCGATCTGGCATCCGGCATCCTGAAAGCAGAGAGTAGTGAGGATAAAAACGCTTTGGTAAAACAAGCTTTGGATCTTGCGAAACTCTCTCAAAATCTGTTGAAAGGAAAAGAACTAACCGATTTTATTCAAAGGAGCTTTGAACAACTGAAGAAATAATTTTATACTTTACATTCTAATCTTGGCGGGCATCTAACCCGCCATTTTTATATCCTAAAAGCATGTAATGTTTTCTCTTCATTTCCTTCTTTGTAATATATATTACAACTCTGTAACTCTAAAAAATCTTCTTTTTTGCCCTATAGGAAATATAAATTTATTTTTAGCTTCTTAAATTTCCTTTAACGGATCCCAAAATATTGCTCTGAAATTTTGAATTTTACCCTCTTTTCCGGTAAGACCTTCTTGCTTCAACTTTAGAATAAAGAGAGAAATACACCCTCCCGCAGTGATCACTCCGGAAGCATTACAAACCCTATGTACGGGCAAATCTTGATCACAATTTCGCAATATATTTCCCACATGGCGAGCATAATTGGGACACCCCAAGGCTCTGGCAATAGCTCCATAGGATGTCACTCGACCCCGAGGGATCATACTGACTACCTGGAAAACACTATCTTTAAACTGCTGATTCAAAACAACATTTCTTTACTCCTAAAATAAGCATAATAGAGCTTCTGTTCAAAACAAAAGCTTACCCATGGGCAAGCTTTTATTGTATCTATGAATATTTTCTGTTTAAGAGTTTTCCAAAATATAGGTAAACATAAGCGGTGCACAAATGGTAGCATCACTTTCGACAATAAATTTAGGAGTATGGATATCCAACTTACCCCATGTTATTTTCTCATTTGGAACCGCTCCTGAATAAGAACCATATGAAGTTGTAGAGTCTGAAATCTGACAAAAATAAGACCAGAATGGTACATCGTGCATTTCCAGATCCTGATAGAGCATAGGAACCACACAAATAGGAAAATCTCCGGCAATACCTCCTCCAATCTGGAAAAAGCCTACTCCTTTTCCCTCACAATTGTTTCGGTACCAGTCTGCCAAATAAGTCATATATTCAATCCCTGATTTTACTGTAGATGATTTTAGATCCCCCTTAATACAATAAGAAGCAAAAATATTACCCATAGTAGAATCTTCCCAACCTGGAACTACGATAGGAAGGTTCTTTTCTGCCGCTGCCAGCATCCACGAATTTTCTTTCGGAATTTCATAATACTGCTCTAAAACACCGGAAAGCAACATTTTATACATATATTCATGTGGGAAATAGCGCTCTTCTTTTGCTTCTGCATCTTTCCAGATTTCATAAATATGTTTTTGCAATCTTCTGAAAGCTTCTTCTTCAGGAATACAGGTATCGGTTACTCTATTAAGTCCTTTTTCTAAAAGATCCCATTCTTCCTGTGGAGTAAGGTCACGGTAATTTGACACCCTTTTATAATGAGAGTGTGCTACCAAGTTCATTAAGTCTTCCTCCAGATTGGCTCCGGTACACGAAATGATAGCAACTTTGTCCTGACGGATCATCTCTGCTAAAATTTTCCCTAATTCGGCAGTGGACATGGCACCTGCTAAAGTAATCATCATCTTACCCCCATCTTTAAGGTGGGCAACATATCCTTTAGAAGCATCTACCAAAGCCGCTGCATTAAAGTGCAGATAATATTTTTCTATAAAATCAGAAATGGGTCTATTGCTCATTTTTTAAAATTATTTTTGCAAAGATAGGCATTAGAAGTTAGAAGTCGCGAAGTTAGCATGCCTATATCCGAAACCTCCGGTTTTGTTTTTTCTCAGCATGCTGCTTTTTCTGGTTTAACCTTTTTTCTTTGGAAGTTTTGGTAGGCTTGGTTTTAAACCTTTTTTTAGGTACCACCAATGCTTTTTCTACCCATTCTAAAAGCTTTCGGGCTGCCTTTACTTTATTTTCGTGCTGCGATCGAAATTCCTGAACGCTGGCCTGTAATATTCCTTCAGTATTAATTTTGCTTTTGAGCTTTGACGCAATAATAGCTTTTTCGTCTTCGGAAAAATACCGAGAAGCCTCTAAGACCCAACCCGCAGTAACCATGGTTTCTACTTTGTTAATATGCTGGCCACCGGCACCACTGCTGCGTGCTGTTTTATAACGAATCTCGGAAGAAAAATCTATCATGACAGGTCTTTTGTGATGCGTTGTAGTAATTCTATTCGGTTTACTTTTCCATTGGGTGTTCTCGGTATTTCGGAGATAAAAATAATTTCTTTAGGTCTGTGGAAAGAATACTTAAATTTAAAATTCAAAAGCTGATCTTTTAGACTTATACTTTCAGCACCCTCAATAACAGCCACCAATTTATGTCCCAATTGCTGGTCCATTACTCCCAAAAACACCACCTCTTGAGGAATCTTTCTTTTGACCAAAGCTTCGAGCTGCTCGGGGAATATTTTCGCACCTCCAGAATTAATCACATGATCCAGCCTCCCTAAAAAACGAAATTGCTTTGAGTTTAAAATTTCTACCATATCGTGGGTCTGTAAAACATCAGGATGTAGCATCGGGGCCTCAATACGCAAACACCCTCTAGGATCCTGAGAGATATCAATCCCCTGAAACAGACTAAAATAATCTTCTGCTATGGGAAATATTTGCTTTAAACCAATATGGGAAAGGGTTTCTGACATCCCATAGGTTTCAAAAACCTGAACCTTAATCTCTTCGGATAAAGGCAGCAAACTTTCGAAAATTTTCCGCTTCAACAATTCAGAAACGGCTACCCCCCCAATAATTAGCTTCTCTATACGGCTCAGATGAGCTAATGAATTTTCTACCTGCAAAGGAGTCATTGCTGCGAAAGTAAAATTTCCCACTACATTCTTAAAGGGTATTAAGGAAGGCTCTACCACATTTAGCTTCAACTTTCTAAGCAAGGACCTTACCACCATCATTTTACCCGATATATAAGCTATCGGCAGACACAGTAGGGCTGTATCTCCTTCTTTAAGGTCCAAAAAATCGCAAGTCATCCGAGCAGAATTTAGCATTTTGGATTTTTCAATCGGAAATTTTTTAGGCATCCCCGTAGAGCCTGAAGTCTGCACCCAAACAGTAGTTGAATCTGAAAACCATTCCTTCAAAAAGTCTAAAACTTCCCTCTGAAAGTCATTGTTCGGAATTATTTGATCAGTCAAAATATTTTTAGAAAAGTCTAATAACATAACTTTGTGTTAAAAATAAAAAGCGGACACCGTCCGCTCTGTCATCATATTCTGTTCTTACATTCTATCAACAGTTCCTATGCCTAAAAGCCTTAGGGATTTCTGGATAATATCTCCCGTTACCTTGGAGAGTTTTAAACGCAGCTGCCTCGCCTGTTCATCATCCTGATTCAGAATAGGATTGTTTTGGTAAAAAGAGTTATAAGACTTTACCAAATCATAAACGTAATTGGCTACTTGTGCAGGGCTCAGTGCTTCCGCTGCTTTGGTAATTACCTCATTAAACTGCGCTATCACCAAGAACAATTCTTTTTCAAAAGTATTGAGTTGGTATTCTATGGAAAGTATTTTATCCTCATATTCGGATTTCTTGAGCAAGGACTGAATCCGCGCATAAGTATACTGGATAAAAGGCCCTGTATTCCCATTAAAATCAATGCTTTCTGCTGGATTAAACAATATTTTCTTCCTGGGATCTATTTTTAAAATATAATACTTTAAAGCTCCCAAGCCCACTGTCTCATAGGACTGCTCTTTTTCCTCGTGACTAAGCAGCTCCATTTTACCAAGCTCCTGAGCCTTTTCCTTTGCTGTCAGGTACATCTCCTGCATCAAATCATCAGCGTCCACCACCGTACCTTCACGCGATTTCATTTTACCCTGAGGGAGTTCCACCATTCCATAAGATAAATGATGTAAATCTTCTGCCCATGAATAGCCCATCTTTTTAAGGATTAAAAATAAAACCTGGAAATGATAATCCTGCTCGTTACCCACCGTATAAATTAGCTGCTGAATGTCGTTCTTTTTAAATCGTTCTACCGCTGTGCCCAAATCCTGAGTTATATATACCGAAGTGCCATCTGCCCGCAAAAGTAATTTCTGATCCAAGCCTTCGTCTGTAAGATCTACCCATACCGAAGTATCTTCTTTTTGAAAAAAGACACCCTTCTCTAAGCCCTCCTGGATCAAATCTTTCCCTAAAAGATAGGTCTGACTTTCATACTGTCGCTGATGGAAATCAACTCCCATACGAGTATAGGTCTCATCAAAGCCTTGATATACCCAGCCGTTCATCATCATCCATAAGTGCCGAACCTGCTCATCTCCCTGCTCCCATGCCAACAGCATTTTTTGCGCTTCCTGCAAGATAGGGGCCTGTTTTTTAGCCTCCTCCTCAGCCAGCCCCTGAGCTTTTAATTCTCCGATCTGTTTTTTGTATTCCTGATCGAATTTTACATAGTAATTGCCAATGAACTTATCACCTTTTAGTCCTGTAGATTCAGGTGTCTCTCCATTTCCAAATTTTTGCCAAGCTAACATCGACTTGCAAATATGAATGCCTCGATCATTAATAATCTGGGTTTTAATGACATTGTAGCCTGCCGCTTGCAAAATTTGAGCTACAGAATAGCCCAGTAAATTGTTGCGTACATGCCCCAGATGTAAAGGTTTATTGGTATTCGGAGAGGAATATTCCACCATAATGGTCTCTTGCCTCTTGGGTAGTTGACCTAAATGATTACCCAATTGTTGAAGCTGATGGATAAAAAAATCATTATGAAGGGAAAGATTCAAAAACCCCTTCACTACCTGATAAGAAACAATATAGTCCTCAGCTACCATCAAAGCCTCACCCAATTCTGCGCCCAGAATATCAGGGCTTTTCCTCGCCTGCTTCACAAGTGGGAACATAACCACCGTAAAATCTCCCTCGAAATTGGTTTTATTTTGCTGAACCTCCAAAACAACATTTTCTAACTGATATTGCTGCTGAATGACCTGAGTAATCTTATCTTGTATTTGTTTTTTAATCTCCATTCCTAAAAATTGTATCTGCAAATTTACAAAATAAAAAAACCACCCGAAGGTGGTTTTCATAGGTTGTATAAGTTTTAGTATTTATCCCAGAAAATTTTGGAACTTTGAACATCATTGCTTACACTTCCCCATTGCTTTACTACAGCTGCATCTCTATTAAGCCTGTTAACACTCGATTCTTTAATAGGATAATAAAGTCTTGTTGGTAAAGGATTCTGGGCAGGAGGAACAAAATTTCTAAAATCAAGCCTTCTGGAGAATGTCCAGGCCTCTAACCCTCTATTATAGGTTGCGATCCATGCCTCGTTTCCTATTTTCTGTTTCCAAGTACCCGATAAACCTGCATAGTCATTAGCAGCTATATACTTCTTAGCGTCTTCACTATTCACTCCCCAAGACTCCATTGATTCTTGTATACCCTTTTTAAAATAGCTACTCGCTGTGCCTCCTACACTATAACCTCTTTCTGCTGCTTCGGCTAGAATAAAAAGATTTTCAGCCGCTTCAAAAAGATTATACTTATAATCTGCTACTAAAATAGAAGGATGTATATGAGAAAAATTAGAATATAAATTTCCTTTACCATATTCCCCCCCAATAGCAACAAATTTTTCTTTATCACCGCTAACGCTAGTAAAAAACTTTTCCCTCCTTGGATCAGATTTCTGGTTCAATACATCTACAAGCGTATTGGCCGCTACCCAATCATTTCGACCACTCTGCACAACTTCTTGAAAAATAGGAGAAGTAAATAAACCTGATTTATCGAATTTTATTCCTAAATTATCACTATTCAAAAGAATAACTCCCTGTTTGTAGGCACTCTCAACCGTATTCTTGGCTAAAACATTATCCACATCGGCAAGATTGATTCCTAAACGTAATTTTAAGGTCGCCGCAAATTTTTTAACACTAAGCAGATTTCCCTTAAAGATAAGATCTCCATTCGTAAAACCTGACTTTGAGATGTCTATTCCATTATAAATATCATCACATTTTTTAATTAGGCTCTTATAAATTGTAAAAGCATCATCATATTTCGGAGTATTGGTCTTATCTATTTGAGTGGACTCACTATAGGGAACATCTCCATATGTATCTACTAAAACACTATAGATATAGGCTTCTAAGGCTTCTATAGTCAAAATTTTATTTTTTTTTGTAATTTCATCAATCTTTCCATCTTTTCTGACACCTTCTTTAGCTAAGGCAAGTGAATTAAGTCCATAATTCAACTTATTCCAAGTATTGTCTGGAACTCTTCTTTTGAATAAATTATACCGAGATTCATCTAAGTATTCAGTCTCTGTTATCTGCTGTGTAAACGTGCGCATAATATTGTAATTAACACTCGTTGTAGACATTTGATTTGCTATCTCTATTTCTGCATTTGTTAAGAGATATGTATAATCCGTATGATTTGGATTTTTCTGATCTTCATTTAATCTCGTAATATCACTCTCACAGGATATGGATATTAACAAAAATAATAAGATAAAAGAACTTATTAATATTTTTATTTTATTCATAACTTTACTTTAATTAGAAATTCGCACTAAAACTCATGCCTATTGTACGGACAGCCGGCATTGAACCGATCTGCAAGCCTCTCCCCAAATTACTGCTCGCTACACCTAACTGGTTGAATCCTCTATAGGCATCTTCGGGATCTGCATATGGCATATTCTTATGAATAATCCATAAATTTCTCCCTACAAGCCCCACTTTCGCTCCTTTTACAACCGTACCTTCAAACCATCTCTTGGGAAAATCATAATAAACCGCTGCTTCTCTCAGTTTAATAAATGTAGCATCATATACGAATTGTTTAGAGGGATATCCTACCGATGTTAATACCGACCCGGTTTTCGAATAAGAATATTCTGTTGCTATCGGTTTCGTATTAGACACATATTTTCCATTTTCTTCTACTACACCTGGAAGAATGGGCATAGAGCCATCTTTTGGTCTTAAACTAATAGTTTCAGGATACAAACCCGTATCCGTTCCATACAACATATCGACTGAAAAAATATCACCACCTTTCTGTCCATCTATCAAAAAAGAAAAAGTAAAACTCTTATATGAGAAACTGTTTCTTATGCTCCATGTATAATCAGGGGTTATATTTCCTATTTCTTGGTTACTGTCTGTAGTTAAATACCTTCCCTTATCATCAACCACCTTCTGCCCATCGGGAGAATAAACAAAATCCGTCCCATTAATAACACCGTATTTCTTTCCCACTGCTGCATTAAAAGTCACATTATTATTAGCGGATGCCAATAGTAAATTAGTACTAGATCCTTGCAGACTAATTACCTTATTCTGATTCTTAGCCCAATTTAAATTAATATCCCATTTAAATTTATCGGTTCTGAATGGTACAGCATTCAACTGAAGTTCAATTCCTTTATTTTGGATATTACCTGCATTAATCCATTGTTTTGCATATCCTGAAGAAGTGGAAACATCTACCAGCATAATTTGATCTTTTGAATTAGTTTTATATGCACTAATATCAAAACCTAAACGATTTTTAAAAAATCTAGCTTCCATCCCCAACTCTATTTCATTTGATCTTTCCGACCTTAAGTCAGGATTATTCTTATAGGTCCACGGTCTAATTACAGGATCTCCTGTGCCAAAAATCCCTATAATATCATAGGTATCTTCTATCCCATAGTTTAAAGTTGTTTTTCCTACTTGAGCCAAATTCCCTCTAATTTTCCAGAACGATAACCAGTCTCTTTTTATTAAATTTGATAAAATTACGGATCCCGATACAGAAGGGTAGAAATAAACATTATGTTGCTTGGGTAGGTTGGAGGAGCGATCCACACTCGAAGTAGCTTCTATATAATAGGTATCATCTATTCCAAAAGATATCTGGCCATAAGCCCTAGGCAACAGAGAAGTAGCAGAATATTCCTTCGCAGGAAGAGGTTGTCCATAAGAATTTCTTAAGGCATATAAACCTGGTATAATTAGACCTCCTTCTGTAGAAGCATCGGTAGTTTCAGTTTTATTTCTTCTTAAGGATGTACCTATTAAACCGCTCAATGTCATATTATTGTCAAACCTTTTATTATAGTTGGTAAACAAATCAAAATTAATTTCATTACTATAATAGGTCCCAAGATAATATCCTGAAGGAGCATTTAATTTAGATAAACCAAAAGTTTGATTAATTGATCCTATCGCTAATCTCTGTTCATTTTTCTGATTAATGAAATCTGTTGACATTCTTCCGGTAAGGTTCCATTCTTTGTTGAATTTATAATTTAGCACCAAATAACCAAAAAATCTTGTCCTATTATCGCTTTGATAGTTTTGATACCTTTCAAAATAAGGGTTATTCCAATAAGCAGGAGAAAAAAAAGCAGCTTGATCATCTACAGAATATCCTTTAGGATTCCATGTTAAATTTTCGTGATTTAGAAAATATGCATTCTTTAAATCTAACATATCTACATTGGTTTGCCACCATTGTCTAAATCCTCCAATAATATTATCATTATATCCTGTAGTATTTCTTCCCACTGTATTTTGTATCGTCAAAGTTGTATAAGCGGTAGCACTCAACTTATCGGTAAGATCATATGTAAACTTGGATGTAATAATATTCTTTTTTAAATCCGAGTTTGGTAAGACGCCGGAGGAAAGGTAATTATTATAATTTAAGTATATAGAAGAGTGATTATTAGACTTCTCTATACTTATAGAGTTAGATGTAGTTTGTGACTTTTGAAAAAAGTAATCTGGAGTATGTTTCGCTGCCATCCATGGGGTTGCTACATGGTACCCTGGCAACTGAGGATATAAAGAATTCCATTGATACACCATTTTTTTGGGATCAAAAGCATCACCCATACTGGCATCACCGCTTGTGACAACGACAGGTCTCATGACTCCATCTCCAAGAATATTTTTATTACTAAAACTAGAACCATAACCTCCCCCAAATACATTTTGATACTTAGCAAAAGTCGACTTATCAATTTCACCATATAAGTATTCTGTTGAGAGTTTAATCCCCCATGTATCATCTTTTTTTGATTTACCTTTTTTAGTGGTAATGACTACGACTCCAGCAGAGGCTCTCTCTCCGTATAAAGCGGCGGCGGCCGCACCTTTCAAAATATTAATACTTTCGACATCATCGGGATTAATATCCGAAATTACATTTCCCCCATCATATTTTCCATACTCTGAGGAAAGCGTAGAACTTGTATTATTAACTGGGACCCCATCAATCACAAAAAGTGCTTGATTATTACCTGCTATAGACTTCATTCCTCGTATAACCACGCTGGAACTTCCTCCAAAATTAGAGTTAGTAACTATCTGAACTCCGGCTGCCTTACCTGTCATCTGAGACGATAAATTTCCAGTAGATGCTCCTTCTCTCAAAATATCTCCCTTAATTTCTTGTGAAGCATATCCCAAGGCTTTCTTCTCTCTCTTAATCCCGAGAGCGGTGACTACCACCTCTTCAATGTCTGTTGTTTTAGTGGAGTCTTTCTTCTTTTTCTGAGCTGAAACCAGCACAAAAGATGAAGACAAGACCACCGCTAAAACACTGTTAATTAGTTTCTTCATATTAAATTAATTTTTACATACACAAGTGTATTAAAAAAAACTTAATCTGACAAAAAACATTAATATATTCTTAATAAAAATAGCATTTAACAAAAGAAGCTGCCTTAAAAAGCAGTTTCTTTTGTTAAATATAAAAATGACCTACTTTAGCCAAAAGGGAGTAAATGCATTTTTACTAAAACATTCAGAGGCTGATAATTTAGGTACATTCTGACTATTTGCAGCAAGCTCAGAATTTGGATACATTAATCTGTAGGGTTTATTATTCTGTACAGCTCTTTTTGACAAAGGTATATAAGGGTACCCTGTTCTATTATAATCAAAAAAAACTTGAATTGGAGCCACTAAGCCTAATGCTAACCACTTTTGAGTCATAATAGCATCTAATTTCTCATCATTAGAGCCGAGCCAACCGAGCCTCTTTACTGTATTAATTTTAGCTATATAATCTGTTGCTCCTTGAGCATCTAAATAATTAAAAGAGGCTTTGATTCCTGATTCAAAAGCTGTTTTACCCTGTATTCCTAAATCGGGATACTTTAAAGAGGCTTCCGCTTTTAAAAAATCAATTTCTGACTTCGTCATTAAAGCTCCACCTCTTGATGATGCTGACTCCAAGTTACGCTCTCCCTTGGTAAACCAACCAGGACCAAATGAAGAAATAGGTCTCTCTACTGCCATATCTGGATCACCTGGACGTACTCCTTGTTTAACTCCAATCACCCTATTATTTTTATCTACCGAAAACATTCTGGATTTACGCCCATCCTGAATCCCATTAAATTTTTGATAAAATGGAGTGGCATCATTTTTATCATTACTATTTAGGCATATGGCGAGATGCCCAGAGGCCGTATCCATCCTAAAGGCTTGAGATAAAGTCCTTCCACTTGAAGCGAAAAAATAATTGGTAAAAGGATTCTGACTATCATCATTAGCGGCTGAATATCCAGGATTTACAACAACATCTTCATTTAAAAACGCAGCTCCTCTAAGCGAAATCAATTGTTGATTTCTAACTTTAGCGAGTTCCCCCTTAGCATTTGACATCCGGATAATCATTCTCAATTTAATATTATTGGCAAAAGCCTTCCATTTTAACCTATCTCCTCTAAATACAATATCTTCATTTCCTGGTATAGCCCTATCTTTATTTTTATTAGGATCATCCAACTCTACTAAAGCTTCATCAAGCTCCTTAAACATTTTGCCATAAATATCACTATCTTTTTCATATGCTGGAGTTAATCGACTCTTTTCCCCAAAAGCCTCCGTATAAGGAATATCTCCATACAGATCCACTATGGTTTGCATATAAAATACTTTCATAATTTTAGCCATTCCGGAATAATAAATATAGATAGGATTTTCATGTGCCTTATCAATTATAATTTGTAAATTATTTACTCCTCTCAAGGTACCATCCCATAAAGCCGAATAAAAGGAAGTATTAAGAGTGAGCATAAATTCAGGATCATTACCATTACCATACACTGCAGAATTGGTCCCTATATAATTAGTATATAAAGCACCTAAGTTCACTAGGTCTCGAGCATGCACCCTAAAGGTTTCGCTTACTGCACCCGGAAATATGTTATTCGGCTGCAGGTTACCTTCCAACACTTTGTTGGGGTTTTCATTAATATCCAAATAATTGTTACAAGAGGTAAAAGGTAATAAAAAGGTGATTGCAACTATAAATATTTTTGGTAAATTCATTTTGTCATATTTTAAAAAGTGGCTTTAATATTGAATCCAAACGATCTGATGGTAGGATATTGATTCATGTTAGCATATCCTGTTGCATTACCTACATTAGACGTCTTAGAAGTTGTAGTGCCTGATGTTTCAGGATCTGCGAAATTTCTATTTTCTCTAGAATACTTTATAAATGGATTTCTGGCATAAGCACCTATGGTAATAGACTTAATAAAAGTATTACTGAATACAGATCTAGGAATATCATAAGCTAATGCAATTTCTCTTATTTTAAAGAATGTAGCATCAATTACATAATACTCCGAAGCTGTTCCTAGAAAATTTCCAAAATAGGAATTCGCTCCCTGATAATTCGCTTGACCTAAATAAGGAGTCGTATTCGGAACATACTTCCCGTCTACGTATTGCACAGAATTAGGGACAATATATCCTTTAGATCTATCAAAATCGGCAGAATCTTCTGTATTTCCGGCAAAGGCAAGGGTACTTCGAATCGGGACAATAAATTTCCCACCTTTCCTCCATTCGGCTATTCCTGATAGTGTAAGGCCTTTATATTTTATGGAGGTAGTAAAATTCATGGTAAAATCCGGAGTCGTTTTCCCCAATTGACCCAAGCGTCCTGTAAATTGTGGCACCCCTTTTTCATTCACCACAATTCGACCTTGTGGATCTCTTTGAAAGATACCCCCCCCTTGTATCATCGCAAAATCTTGATTTTTAACAGCATAAATACCTATTCCTCCAAGGTTGGTTGAAAGTAAAGAAATT
The DNA here is from genome assembly GCF_009904105.1 of Elizabethkingia argenteiflava. Lineage (GTDB taxonomy): Bacteria > Bacteroidota > Bacteroidia > Flavobacteriales > Weeksellaceae > Elizabethkingia > Elizabethkingia argenteiflava. The sequence continues at coordinate 15,895 of NZ_JAAABJ010000637.1, forward strand.
TGATTTAAGCCTTCTCCCAATTCTAAAATTTTAGATCTAGACATTGCATAAGAAGCTTTTAAATTCCATTGAAAATTTTTTGTTTTAATAGGCGTTCCTCCTAAATCAATATCAAACCCCCTCATGCGCATTTTACCAAAATTACCTTTTAATGACCTAAGTCCTGATGCACTAGATGTGGTTGCTTTGGTAATTAGATCATCAGTATCTGACTGGTATAAAGAAGCATCTAAAGTCAATCGATCTTTAAATAAACCTAGATTTAAATTTGCTTCATAAGTGGAAATAAACTCCGGTTTAATATCTGGATCTGTTTTATCAATATCAGATATATAAGACGGAAGCCCATTAAATGGATAGCCTGTAGGAATATTTCCTGTAGCATAAATTTGATATGGATCTATAGCAGAAGTATTACCTACCCTTGTATACGATGCTGAAACTTTCATATAATTTAAAGTTTCACTTCTAATACCCTCAAAAGCCTTTGTCGGAATAAAGGATGCTCCTCCTGAATAATATAAATAGCTTTTATTTCTATACTTATTCGTTATTTTCGGGGTAATGGCTAAAACTGAAGACTGCTCCAAACGCCCTGTTGCATTAATAAATAAATAATTTTTATAGGCTAAATCTGCATTTACAAAACCCGCTACAATTCTTGAATTCGTCTGGTAATTATTAAGATTTGCCCAAGGATCTGGTTTCAGTACATTATTAATATGATACCACCCAGGAATATCTAATCCAACCCCCCCTACTTGAATAACATTATATCGATTATCTTGAATATTATTACCTACATTAAATTTTAGATTCCAATCCTCATTTAAGTCATAATTAAAATTAACCATTAAATCTCCGTAATAATTCCTGGTTCTCTCATTCTTGTCATAAAACTTAGATTCTATATCGGATAAGCCTGCATCAAGACCTGTTTTACCATTTAAAAACGGAACCTGTGGCACACGATATATCCTACTCACCACGTCTCCATCATTATGTATGTTAGAATTAATGCTTTTTATAGCCAAATTCCCCGTATAAGTAACATTAATATTTTTATTAAAATCATATTTGATAGAAATAATCCCACTAAGGTAATCACTATTAGAATTATTTCTAGCATGCTTAATTGACCAATAAGGATTGGTAGCATATGAGGTGGTATAAGCATCACGCCCTGAATTTCTAAAAAGTTTCACATTAGAACTTGTAGGGTTTTGCATAAAGTTGTACCATAATTCTTCATCCGGATCTGTTTGACTAATAGACTGGTTGATATATTGTATATTGCCATCAATATGGAATTGCCCAAAAGTTTTTCCTGCTTTAAATATAAAACTATTTCTTTTCATCTCATCTCCTGGAATAACAAAACTATTGTCTTGCCTATTAACAGAAAGAAATGCATAAGAATCATAACCTCCCACATTCATTGAAAGCCCATTCTGGAAAAGCAACCCTTTGTTAAATATTCTACCATACATATTGTCCAATGGAGCATACTTTTCATAAATAAACTGGTTATTAAGCTGTGGCAATCCAGAAGGCATCATCTTACCGCCAATTTTCGGATTAGAAAAAGCTGGCCCCCAAGATGTATTCTCCCAAGGAACATAATAGGTCCCATCTAAAGACTCTTTGGTCCATGAGTCATCTACCGCGCCCTTTCCATATTTTTTCTGATAGAGTGGCAGTTTATAAGCCTCTGTCATCTCTGTAGAATTGGTCAAAGTAAATTGTATTCTCTCACTTTTACTTCCCTTCTTTGTGGTGACTACAATTACCCCATTTACCCCCTGCTGTCCGTAAAGAGCCGCTCCCTGTAAACCTTTAATAACATTAATATTTTCAATAGACTCGGGAGGAAGCTGTTGTAGAATGGCTGCAGAAGATATTACATTATCAATAACGATCAAGGCTTGATTATTGCCCGTAATAGATTTTACACCTCTCAATACAATCCTACTAGTAGGATTAACAGATGAGTTGGTTTGGGTAATTTGCAATCCCGAAACTTTAGCCTGCAATCCTTGGATAGCATCTGGCGGAGCCGCAAGTGTTAGCTCTTTAGAACTAATAACCTGCTGTGCAGAAACTACCGCATCGGCTTTTTTCTTAATCCCAAGAGCTCCTGTCACCACCACCTCTTCAATGTCCGTTGTTTTAGTGGAGTCTTTCTTCTTTTTCTGAGCTGAAACCAACACAAAAGATGAAGATAAGACCACCGCTAAAACACTGTTAATTAGTTTCTTCATACCTATCAATTTTTCACAGTATCAAATATGTAAATTTTTATTAATATAGCAAGCGAAAAATTTAACTTTTTTTTTAAAAAATATAATTAATTATATCTATTAATAATAAGTAAAAATAAACTCTATAATAACATGAATTTAATCAAAAAATGCCACCCTCATTATATAGAAGCCGGTTGTGATGAAGTGGGTCGAGGTTGCTTAGCGGGACCTGTAGTTGCTGCGAGCGTAATTCTAGGTGATGATTTTAACAATATTTTTGTTAAAGATTCTAAAAGTTTATCTAAAAATTCTATAAAAGATCTCGCCTCTTATATCAAGGAAAACGTTAAAGATTATGCTATTTCAGAGCTACCGCCCGCTTTTATAGACCAACATAACATTCTTAATGCCAGTATTCATGCCATGCATTTAGCACTGGATCAATTAAAAATACGCCCAGAATTTATTCTAGTCGATGGCAATAGATTTCACCCCTACCCCCATATTCCACACCAGTGCGTGGTTAAAGGAGATTCTAAGATTTTAAGCATTGCTGCAGCATCCATATTAGCCAAAGATTATAGAGATAGATTAATGGAAGATTTACACCGAGAATACCCGCAATATGGATGGGAGCGCAATGTGGGTTATCCGACAAAAGCACATAGAGAAGCCATTAGAACATTTGGTACTACCCCCCATCATCGGATGAGCTTTAAACTGCTATAAGGGGGATTATTTAGTTTGATAAAAAATTATTAATTTAATCTCAATAATTATGTCTAATTTTTTAAATTAATAAGAAATGAAACTAGAGGCTAAAAGAAAAAAAGAATTGATACTTAAATTTGGAAAAAAAATAATCTTAAAGGAATGGTTGGGATTATAAAAAATTGGCTCGTATTTTTTATTGTGTTCTTTTTATTGTATATTATACAGAATAGTAACCTTCAAAGTTATGCTAAAATATTAATATATATACCTATATCCTTCTTTATAGGCTGTTGTTTAAGGGGATTTGATAACTTAACTCATGAAGCCTCTCATTATAATATTTTTGCCACGGTAGCATTACATGAAAAGTTACAGTTTTTATATAGTTACCCTGTTTTTTAAAGTTTTATATGACTATACAATTTCTCATCTAAAACACCACAAAAATTACAGAAGTAATAAATCCAATGCCCCTGATACAATACAAAATATTAGATGGGGGATAGAAACAAAAATAAAAGCTCCTATCTCTTACGCAAATCAAATATTAAAATTTTTACATATTTAGATTTTTTACTCTTTATTATTTTTACGATAACATAAAATATAATTTTATACCTACTCTATTAAATAAGAGAAGACCAATTAAACTATTATTTTTCTGGACCTTCATCTTATTTATAATTTATACAACCTCTTCTTGGAACTTATTTTTAAAAGGATACTTAATTCCTTATTTCATATGGTTACCTTACATAAGATTTATTCCAGAATCTTCTAAACATACCAATGTTAATCTTAAAGACGATTTTTCAAACAGCAGAAATAATATAGGAGTTTTACATCAGATTTTATTACACCCTCATAATGATGGATTTCAGCAAATGCACCATCTTGTTCCTTCTATCCCTTTTTACAATCTAAAAAAAGCATATTTAAATATTAAAAAAAATGGAACTGCTAAATTTATAGAATCACACACGCCTATCGAAACTATTCAACAATCATTAAAAATAATGAGATCTCTATCTATATTAATTAAAGGATTTTTGGTTTCTGCCGCTTTAATCATTGCTATAGGCGCGCAAAATGCCTATGTATTAAAAAAAGGACTTAAAAAAGAAAATATTTTTTGGGTTTCTTTTACCTGCTTCTTGTACGATTTCGTTCTTATTGTATTGGGTGTTTTTGGCCTGGGAAAAATTATTGGAGAAAATTTTTTAATTTCAATTTTACTATCCTTGGCAGGATGTCTATTTCTGTTTTGGTATGGGTTTAATTCTTTTAGAAGCGCTATAAAAGGAACGAGCTTTCTAAATATAAAAACAAATGAAGATCATAAAAAAGAAAATGTAAAAAAATCCATATTAACCACCTTAGCCATCACCCTACTTAATCCCCATGTATATCTAGGTACCATAGTGGTAATTGGAGGAGTCACGAATGTACTAAATAATACGGAAAAGATATTTTTCACATGTGGAGCTTTATTCACTTCTTTTTTATGGTTTTTTTCTTTAGGCTATGGCGCATATTTTTTAATCCCCTTTTTTAAGAAAAAGATCACTTGGCAAATTCTTGATTTCATTATTGGTTTAATCATGTGGTCTATTTCGTTTAGTTTAGCCTATCATGCTATTGATTCTTTTAATCATTGGAAATAAAAATTTATTTTACTTCTTTTTGATATAGAATTTCATTATCCAAGATGTATTGCGTTGCTATATAAGGAAAAATATAAATCTTCATTTTTTGATATAATTTCGTTAATTGCACTCATATATGGGTATAACTTAAATATTGTAAAGATTTCTCTAAAAAAATATGCTCATCGGTAATGAATTGATTTTTATTAACCTCAATTTACGCATATAAACGCTAAATTATTAGAACTCTTGCTGTCATAATTTATTTTGATCGATCTCTGGGGTCCATCACTTTATTTTTACTTTTAAGTTATCTACAATAAAAAAACTCAGCCTTTATAACTGAGTTTTTTATTGTAGTTGAGGATGTTATTTCTTTTTCTGCTGTTGTTTCTTCATTTGCTCTACTTGCCTTTGTTGCGCTTGAGCTTTTTCCATCATCTCACGCATCCTGGTCTGAAAGCGTCCTTCTTTTTTAGGTTTTGCTTTATTTTCTTGTATCTGTGCATGTATTTTCTTTTCATCCAAGATAAAATATTTGATCACCAAAATAATGACAATATTAATCGCATTGGATACAAAATAATACCAGGATAAACCAGAGGCTGCTGAATTTAGAAAGAACATAAATGTAATCGGGAAAATATACATTAACGGCTTCATATTGGGCATTCCTTCCTGAGTTGGTTGCTGCATATTTCCGGCAGACATGATGGTATAAATAAGAATGACTATAGTACATGCCAGTGCAAAAACACTAAGGTGCTCCCCTAAAAAAGGGATGTTAAAAGGTAATTTAATTACATCATCATAAGCCGTGAGATCATCCACAAACCAAAAGCTTTTCCCTCTAAGATCCAACATGTTGGGAAAGAAACGAAATAATGCATAAAAGATCGGGATCTGCACCAAGCCTGGAAGACAACCAGCAAACTGATTTACGCCCGCTTTGCGATAAACTTCCATCGTAGCCTGCTGCTTTTTCATTGGGTCGGCCTTTTTATATTTCTCCTGAACCTCTTCAATCTCTGGTCGGATCACACGCATCATGGCACTTAACTTATGTTGCTTATACATAATTGGAGAAAGAATAAACTTCACTGCAATGGTCATTAAGAAAATAACCCATCCAGCGGCAATTCCCCAAGATGACAACATGTTATACACTGGTATAAAGAATCCCCGGTTAATAAAACCTATAAAAGACCATCCCAAAGGAAGAATTTCATCAAAGTTTTTACCATATGATTTTAAGAGTTTAAGATCTAGTGGCATAAAATACCATTTAAAATCCTGATTCAATTCATTAGCTACCAAATCAACATGTCCGTTGTAATGAAATTTCTTTAGAAATTCCCCTTTTTCAATCACTTCCTGGTGTCCGGAAGAATTTTTAAATCCACTTTCAGATTCTATCAAGGCAGAAAAAAACTGCTGCTTGACACCTATCCAGTTGAGTATTTCTTTCTCCTCATTCATGTCGCCACGAGAGTCGTAGTCATAGCTTTTATAATTGTTAAAAGCATAGACAAATTCTGTATGTGTCTGCTCCTGAGAACGCCCCTTTTCTATTTCGCGTACATTATAATTCCATACGAAATCTGCCTTATTATCCGAAACTAAACTGGTAAGACCTTGTGTTCTGACTTTAAAATCAATCGTATATTGATCCAATAAGGTATAAATAAATGTTATGGTCGCCTCTCCTGCATTGGCCTGCATGCTTATCGTATTGCCATCGGTTGTTGATTTGAATATCAAATCTTTGGTATCAACCAGTTTTCCAGACTTATCCTTAAACTGAAAACCATAATCAGCATTATTCCCTGAAAATAAAAGCACAGGTTTGTCTTTTATTTTTTCATCAAAAGCATTAAACTTATTTAACTTTACGTTCGCTATTTGCCCCCCAAGCGTAGTAAAATCTACGGTTAACAAATCATTTTTAAGCTGTACTTTCTGGATACTCGCTGTATCGGGATGCCTCTGAAGTTGTGGTACATTCGATTTTTGAACAGGCTGAACGGATGGTTTAGCCCCATCTTCCACCGGTTGTTGCTTAGATTGGAAGTAGAACATAACCCCCATAAGGATTAATGAAAAAACCGCAAAACTGATCAGTTGGCTCTTGCCGACACCATTATTTTGTTGCATCTAGTAATTATTTTTTTGTTTGAAATTTTACAGCAGCGTCTATAAACGCTTTAAACAATGGATGCGGATTCGCTACTGTACTTTTATATTCCGGGTGATACTGTACCCCCACATAAAACGGATGATTTTGTAATTCTAAAGCTTCCACTAAGCCTGTATCGGGATTTTTACCTGATGGAATAAATTCATTACCCTCAAAATCAGCAATAAAATCACTATTAAACTCATATCTATGACGGTGTCTTTCGGATATATTTTGGTTGTTGTAAATATCAAAAAGTTTTGTTCCTGGCTCTAATACACACTTCCATGCTCCTAAGCGCATCGTCCCCCCTTTATCAATAACATTTTTTTGCTCTTCCATAATATTGATAACCGGATAAGGTGAATGGGTATCAAACTCGGTACTATGCGCCTTGTTTAGACCGAGCACATTTCTGGCAAATTCAATAGTCATAATCTGCATTCCTAAACAAATTCCCAATACCGGAATTTTATGCTCCCGAGCATATTGAGCCGCTTGTATTTTGCCTTCAATCCCTCTATCCCCAAAGCCTGGTGCAATTAACATTCCATCGACTCCAGCCAATAGCGATGCCATATCTCCATTCTCTAGATCACCACTGTAAATCCATCTCACTTTAACATCGGTATGAGAGGCTGCTCCTGCATGAATAAAAGCTTCTGCAATAGATTTATAGGAGTCCTGTAAACTTACATACTTCCCCACTAGTGCAATTTCTACATGCTTTTTAGGATTTTTATATTTTTTAAGAAAATCTTTCCAGTCTTTTAAGTCTGGTGCCTGTTCTATGGGCAAAGCCAATTCACGGAGCACCACCTCATCAAAATTCTGTTTATGTAATTCTAAAGGAACTTCATAGATAGTTGGAAGATCCATACACTCAATCACATTTGCCTGATTAACATTACAGAATTGTGCTAATTTAGCCCGCTGATCTTTCGGAATTTTGTGTTCAGTTCTACATACCAAAACATTGGCCTGTACTCCGTATTCCATGAGCTGACGTACGGAATGCTGGGAGGGTTTAGTTTTCAACTCTCCGCTTGAAGCAAGATAAGGAAGAAGGGTTAGATGAATAACCATAGAATTGTTTTCTCCCAATTCCCACCGAAGTTGACGTACACTTTCTATATAAGGTAGAGACTCTATATCCCCCACTGTTCCACCGATTTCAGTGATAATAATGTCGTAATTTTCTTTGGCAAGAATCTTAATTCTACGCTTAATTTCATTTGTAATATGAGGAATTACCTGCACTGTTTTCCCAAGAAAATCACCTTTCCTTTCCTTATCGATAACGGTCTGGTAAATTCTCCCTGTAGTCACATTATTATTCTGACTGGTGGCTGAATTAAGGAAACGTTCATAGTGGCCTAAGTCCAAGTCGGTTTCAGCCCCATCCTCTGTGACATAACATTCACCATGTTCATATGGATTTAAGGTTCCTGGATCTATATTAATATAAGGATCGAGTTTTTGGATCGTTACGTTATAACCTCTGGATTTCAACAACATACCAAGGGATGAAGAAACTATCCCTTTCCCCAAAGAAGACGTTACACCGCCGGTCACGAAGATGTATTTTGTAGCTTTTTTACTCATTAGATTAGGTTTGCGCAAAGTTAAAGGTTCTCATTCAATTAGGCAACGTGAAATAAAATAAGTTTAAACTGCTATTTTACAGCTATTTAATACCCAAACACCGTTTTCTCTATTCATCAGCAAATTCTCAAATCATACCTAAAATCAAAGTTTTTATTAAGAAACTAGAAATGAAATTGTAATTTGCAGTGTTATTCAAAGTTCTTAGCGATAAAGATGGCAAAAGTTAAAACAGCATATTACTGCCAGCACTGTGGGAGCCAATACCCTCAATGGCATGGACAATGCAAAAATTGTGGAGAGTGGAATACTTTGGTGGAAGAGATTATAGAAAAATCGAACTCAAGAAATTATTCTGGCGAAAAGAAGCAGCATATCATTAATATCATAGAGGTGAACGCGCAAGAGGAAGCTCGTATCTCCACACCCAGTGAGGAGCTGAATCGAGTTTTAGGCGGCGGTATAGTTTTAGGGTCTGTAACATTGATCGGCGGAGAACCCGGTATTGGGAAATCGACCTTACTACTCCAGCTGGCCTTAAAAATGCGTAAGCGCATCTTATACGTTTCTGGAGAGGAAAGCGCTTCTCAAATTAAGATGCGTGCCGACCGGCTTACGGATTTACAAAATCCAGAGTGTTTTCTATTTACCGAAACGGCTGTAGAAAAAATCTTACACGAAGCGAGAAAGCTCGAACCTCAGTTTATGATTCTCGATTCTATACAAACTTTACATACACAACTCATCGAAAGTTCTCCAGGGACAGTTTCCCAAATTAGGGAATGTTCGGCTGAGCTGATTAAATTTGCCAAAGAAACTAATACGCCCGTATTTTTAGTAGGCCATATCACTAAAGATGGACAGATTGCCGGTCCCAAAATTTTGGAACACATGGTGGATGTCGTGCTCAACTTTGATGGCGATCGCAATCATCTTTTCCGTTTGCTAAGGGCTAATAAAAATCGGTTTGGATCCACTTCTGAAATCGGTATTTATGAAATGGTTTCTCAAGGCTTAAAAGAAATCAAAAACCCTTCGGAAATTTTGATTACCAAGAAATTTGAAGAGCTTTCTGGAAATACTGTAGCCGTAACATTGGAAGGTAACCGCCCCATGTTATTGGAAATCCAAGCACTGGTAAGTTCAGCAGTATATGGTACCCCCCAGCGGAGCTGCACAGGCTTTGATGCCAAAAGACTCAATATGCTTCTTGCTGTTCTTGAGAAAAGGGCGGGTTTTCAACTGGGAGCAAAAGATGTTTTTCTCAACATTACAGGGGGAATTAAGACTGATGATCCAGCACTAGATTTAGCAGTGGTCGCTTCCATATTGTCGTCAAATGAAGATACTGCCGTCTCTGAAAAATACTGTTTTACTGGGGAAATAGGCCTCAGCGGAGAAATTCGCCCCGTACCACAAATTGAGCATAGAATTTCCGAGGCTGAAAAACTAGGATATGATAAAATTTTTGTTTCCAATCTTAACAAAATACCCAAACGAAAATTTGCTATCCAAATTGAAGAAGTAAGCAAGATTGAAGACTTCCATGAAAGACTTTTTTAATTTTTCGAAAAATAATTATTACAATAAAGCCTAAAAGACGTGAATCACCTGGCCCATTCCTATTTATCTTTTACCGATGAACAAATCGTGGGCAATATGATTGCAGATTACATTAAAAATGCTGATCGTAAAAAACTGCCCTTCTCTATACAACAAGGAATTAATATACACCACCGAATTGATAGCTTCACCGATCAACACCCTATTATTCATCGAGCTAAAAAAGTTTTCCAGCCTTTGGTACGTCTTTATGCTGGTGTTTTTGTAGATGTAATTATGGATTATTATCTCGCCAATGACGCACATATATACAAAGAAGAAGATTGGAAAAAGCACTGCCTATATGTGTATACTACATTATGGAAGTACGAAAATTATTTACCTGATAGCTTCCGACAATTATTACCCAAAATGGAAACTGATGACTGGCTTTTCAATAGTCGCTATGAATGGGCTATAAAACACAGCTTACAGCACCTTCTTAATAGAGCCCAATATCTTGAAAAAGATCTCCCTGTATTTACGGTATTCTTAAAATATAAAAAGTTCTTACAAGAATGTTATGCGGCTTTCTTTCCGGAACTTAAAGCATATGCTGAATCAATCTTATATTTAAAGTAAGCCCTTTTATTTATTGAGATTTTCTTTTAAAGAGGCTTTATAAGTCCTCCCGAATGGAAGGCTATCCCCCGTGATTAGATAAATATGAGAAGCATCATACGATTTAATATGAGATAAAAGTACAATATAGGACTTATGAATTCTAATAAATCCCAGATGACGAAATTTTTCTTCAAAATGAGAAAGTCTCTCCAAAGCCATATATTTTTTAATAGGGGTAACCAAAATAATATATTCACTACAACCCTGTATCCATAAAATATCCTTGAGAAAAATTTTATTTATGACATTATTGGACTTAAACATAATAAAATTATCCTCTTCTTTGGATGAATCTAGATTTCGAATTTGTAAAAATTTCCTAGCTTTATCAATCGCTCTATTAAAAGATTCAAAACTTACAGGTTTCACAAGATAATGTACCACATCCAATTCGAAAGCTTGTACTGCATACTGTGGTTCCAAGGTAAGAAATATACAAAGTGGGCGATAGGACAGTTTCTGAAGCAGTTGAATACCACTCATATTAGGCATGTTGATGTCCAGAACCAAGAGGTCTACCTTATGTTCTTTAAGATATCGCAAAGCCTTTTGAGCGTTCTGAAAGGATTCCATCAGTTCGACATTGGCGATCTGACTACAATACCGGTTAATGAGTTGCAATGCAGGATATTCGTCATCTACATTTACAATGCTTAATTTAGCCATCAATATTAATCTTTAATAGCGTTTTATAATTATTATTATATACCGATCCGGAGAAGAAATAAAAATTTCTGTAATAATATTTCTCTAGAACCTTAATTATCATACTATTCCCTAGTCCCTTATAGCCTACATCAATCGCCTTTTCCTTGTCCTCAGCAACCGAATTTATAATGCCAAAAAGCAAGGCTCCATTTTCGACTCTACACTTTAATTTTATATAACTACCGGATTCTGAACCTATAGCAGAGTGTTTCAATGCATTTTCAAATAGGGTAAGCAATATGGTAGGAGGAACTTCAATTATATTGAACACCTCTGCATCATCCATATCAAAGGCAATATCTAATTTATTCTTATATCTTAGCTGATAAAGCTCTTTAAGAGCATAAATACCCCGTAATTCCTGAGCTACACTTACCTTTTCTTTTCCACTTTCGTAGAGTACATATTGCAAAAGTTTGCTGAGTTGCAAAATAGAGTCAGAACCATTTTCTGAAGAGCTAAAAAAACTATCAGCATAAATATTATTAAGTGTGTTCAATAAGAAGTGGGGGCTTATCCTCGATTTTAATAAGTTTAAACTCAGTTGATCCTGTTTTCGTCCCAAATCAATCATATCTTGTTCTATCAAAAATTTATTTTTTGTAATCCCTAAAAACGACGCCATAAGGATAACAATACTTTGAACGAGATAGATATTGTAAAGAAAAATCACATAATCATCTTTATAGGTGAAATTAAAATTAAAAGTAACGGGTTCTAAAACAGCACGACTTAAACTAGAGACTAAGAAGCAGATTAATGCATACAATATAAATTGTGGATATTTTCTTAATGAATAGAAAAAAGGCACTAAATAATAATAAACGAGCGCATATACTCCCATATTAAGAATAACGTTCAAGACAATACTCTTTATAAGACTCATATTATCCAAAAGATGCCGCTGACTGAAAAATATAATTAAAATAAAAGCAAAGAAAAATACAAAGTGTTGAAATTTGAGAAAAAACGTCCAATGATATTCCATAAAAACTCTCAATACTTTAGGTACAAACAGACCTATTATAATCAAGAGTAAAACAATAACGTTCACGATTAAAAACATCTTATGTATTTTGTATTAGATAAAAATAAAGATAATATCTTTTTGATTGCAAAACGTAGTTCACTGATAAAAATTGTCATTGACTGAAAAAATAGACCTTCATATCCTCTAATTCCTATATTTGGAAAAAAACTATCCTCCCCTTACATGAAAAAAAATCTGAGATTAATACTCATTATCTTGGGAATATTTTATTCTATTGTTTCAAAAGGACAAAGCAGAGATAACTACAACATGTGGTTCCAATATTTATTAGCTGCCAAGGTGTCTGATAAGAGTACCCTAACTGCTCTAAGTCAATATCGTTCTTTTGACTTGGCTTATGATACCAGGCTTTTTCTGATTAATTCGTACCTTGATTATAAAGTGAGTGAAAATCTAAAACCTGGTATAGGAGCTATGTTTCTTATTTTAAAATCGTATAAACCTGATGATACCAAAAAGGTTCGCTATGAAAAAAGACCTTTTCAACAACTCACTATAGATCAGTCACTAGGAAAAATATCTCTATCCAATCGCCTTCGTATAGAAGAGCGCTTCCTGAACAACCCAGATGATTTTATAGTCAGAATGCGCTACCTGATTTCTATAAAAATTCCTTTCAATATAAAAGATACAAAAGATAAATTTTATGGGATTTTCAAAAATGAAATTAGAATGAATATTGTAAAAGATCAACCCTTCGATAGTAACCGCATCACTGCTGGTATAGGGATAAAAACTGGAAAAAACTCAGCCTTAGAAGTGGCATTTATTAATCAATTAGAAATCAAGAAAACGAGCAATTATGGTTATATAGGCTTTAGAAATAATTTTGACTGGAGAAAAAAAGAAACACAAAACCACCCTTAAATTTATAAGTATGCTTACAACTATTGGATTTCTGATGATTTTAATTTTCATGGTGCTGATCATGACAAAAAAAATGACTCCCCTAAACGCATTGGTGCTTATCCCTATTATAATTGCACTAATCACTGGATTAGGCCCTAACATTGGAAAAATGATGAAGCACGGCGTAATCGAAATTGCTCTCACCGGCATCATGCTTATTTTCGCCATTCTTTACTTCAGCCTAATGATAGATACGGGTCTTTTTGATCCATTGGTCAATCTAATCATTAAAATCGTTGGGGATAATCCTGTAAAGACAACCCTAGGAACGGCTTTATTAACAAGCCTCGTTTCTTTAGATGGCGATGGCTCCTCCACTTATCTTATTGTTGTAGCCGCTATGCTTCCCCTTTATAAAAAACAAGGAATGAACCCCTTAATTCTCACCTGTATTATTATGTTAGCAGGGGGTATTATGAATATTCTGCCCTGGGGCGGCCCCACTGCAAGGGTCATGAGTTCTCTAAAAATGGGACATACCGAAATTTTTGTCCCTATGCTCCCCTTAATGCTAATAGGCCTTATCTGGGTATTTATTGTAGCCTATATTCTGGGGGTTAAAGAAAAAAAAAGAATACTGAAACATGGGAAATACAATAGATATAGTACACAAGATATTTCTGGAGAAAAAGATACCAGCCTACTACGACCTAAGCTCATTATCGTAAACCTTTTGCTTACATTAGGGCTTATGACCGTGATGATTCTGGATATTATCCCCCTGGGTATCGCTTTTATGATCGCTTTTTGTCTCGCTAGTGTTATTAATTACCCCAAAACGTCGGATCAATCTAAAATTATATCAAAACATGCAGGCAATGCTCTGGCGGTAGGAGGAATGATTTTCGGAGCCGGAATTTTTACGGGTATACTCAATGAAACCGGCATTATGCAAGCGATGGGAAACACTATTATCGATATCATTCCGAAAAGCTTGGATAGTTATTTAAGTATTATTACAGCCGTATGTAGTGTTCCTCTAACCTTTTTCCTGACTAATGATGCTTATTACTTCGGGATATTACCTATTCTTACAGCTACTGGACATCATTTGGGTATCCCCCCTGAGATATTAGGTAGAGCCAGCCTTGTGGGCCAAGCCTCTCACCTTCTTAGTCCTTTAGTTCCCTCCACCTATTTACTCGTATCTCTTGCAGGCGTTGATTTTGGAGATCATTTAAAATTCACCTTAAAGTGGGCGATAGGATCTTCTGTAGTTATGCTCTTAGCTGCCATTATAATTGGAATTATATAAGTGTAAACTTGGTTATCATAAATCAGTTTCCTTCAAATCATTGCCTTCTGACACTTTAAAAACAATACATAATATTGCAGCTATAAGCTTATCACAAGCTGGCAAGTTCTTTATAAAAAATATTTCGTTAGCCCCCAATAATTAAAAAAGGCAGAAAACGATTTGTTTTTAGTGTCAAAAAATCATTGCGCTATCTAAAACCTGCCAAAATTTCACCTCAAAATATCAAATTTAGAGCCCGCTCTTAGTTGGCACATTGTTGGTGAGGATTGAAGCAGATAAAAACAAAAAAAATATAATACAATTATGTCAGTAAACTTTAAACCACTAGCAGATAGAGTTCTAGTAGAACCAACAGCTGCAGAGACTAAAACAGCTTCAGGTATTATTATTCCAGACACCGCTAAAGAAAAACCTCAGGAAGGAACTGTAATTGCAGTAGGTGCTGGTAAAAAAGACGAGCCCACCACCGTTAAAGTAGGTGAAAAAGTTTTGTATGGAAAATATTCAGGTTCCGAATTAAGATTAGACGGAAAAGATTACTTGATTCTAAGGGAATCCGACTTATTGGGAATAATAGAATAAACCTACAATCAACATAAGTCCCAAAGACTAATTGGATTAAAATTAAAGAAATAAACAAATTAGACGTCTTTAGAAGAGCGTCTATCTATTTAGAAACATTTTAATAAAAAAAAATGGCAAAAGAAATTAAATTCGATATCGAGTCTAGAGATGCACTAAAAAGAGGTGTGGATGCCCTAGCAAATGCGGTGAAGGTAACTTTAGGACCTAAAGGAAGAAACGTAGTCATCGAAAAATCTTTCGGAGCTCCTCATATTACAAAAGATGGAGTTTCTGTTGCAAAGGAAATAGAACTTGAAGACAGAGTAGAAAATATGGGAGCACAAATGGTAAAAGAAGTGGCTTCCAAAACAAATGATATTGCAGGAGATGGTACTACTACCGCTACTGTTTTAGCACAGGCTATCGTAAGAGAAGGTTTAAAAAATGTAGCTGCAGGTGCTAACCCAATGGACTTAAAAAGAGGTATTGACAAAGCTGTATCCAGCGTCGTAGACAACCTGAAATCACAATCTCAGGAAGTGGGTGATTCTTCAGAAAAAATCCAACAAGTAGCTTCTATTTCTGCCAATAATGATGAAACCATCGGAGCACTTATCGCTGAAGCTTTTGGTAAGGTAGGTAAAGAAGGTGTAATTACCGTAGAAGAGGCTAAGGGTACTGATACTACTGTAGATGTGGTAGAAGGAATGCAATTCGACAGAGGTTACCAATCCCCTTATTTTGTAACCAATCCTGAAAAAATGGTTACTGAATTAGAAAATCCTTATATCTTATTGGTAGAGAAAAAGATCTCTTCCATGAAAGAGTTATTACCTGTTTTAGAACCGGTTGCACAAGGTGGCAAGTCTTTATTGATTATTTCTGAAGAAGTAGAAGGTGAAGCTTTAGCTACTTTAGTGGTGAATAAATTAAGAGGTTCTCTTAAAATAGCAGCTGTAAAAGCTCCTGGTTTTGGAGATAGAAGAAAAGCAATGTTAGAAGATATCGCTATCCTTACAGGAGGACAGGTAATTTCTGAAGAACAAGGTTTCACGATGGATAACATTACATTGGATATGTTGGGTACTGCTGAGAAAGTTTCTATCGATAAAGATAACACAACCATTGTAAACGGAGGTGGCCAGGAAGATAAAATCAAAGGAAGAGTCAACCAGATTAAAGCGCAGATGGAGACGACCACTTCTGACTATGATAGAGAAAAACTACAAGAAAGATTGGCTAAATTAGCTGGTGGAGTTGCTGTTCTTTATGTAGGTGCCGCATCTGAAGTCGAAATGAAAGAGAAAAAAGACAGAGTAGACGATGCACTACATGCTACAAGAGCCGCTGTTGAAGAAGGTATCGTAGCAGGTGGAGGTGTGGCCTTAGTAAGAGCGATCAGTTCATTAAGCGATCTTTCTGGTATTAATGCCGACGAGACAACTGGTATTAAAATCGTAAAAAGAGCTATTGAAGAGCCTTTGAGACAAATCGTCGCCAATGCTGGAGGTGAAGGCTCTGTTATCGTTGCTAAAGTTGCTGAAGGAGAAAATGATTTTGGGTACAATGCTAAAACCGACGAATATGTAAATATGTTGGAAGCAGGTATTATTGACCCTACTAAAGTAACCAGAGTAGCACTTGAAAATGCAGCTTCTGTTGCTGGAATGCTTTTGACTACCGAATGTGTTATCACAGAAGTAAAAAAAGATGAACCTGCTGCTATGCCTCCAATGGGTGGTGGAATGCCTGGTATGATGTAATATTATAAAATGTAATTCCTATAATATTAGACCGCTCTAGAACAATCTAGAGCGGTTTTTTTTATTATTGAAGGAAAAAAACTCGCCCTCACAAATCTAAACATTACATCAAGATCGGCTAATATATTGCTTAAGCATGCTATAAATTCAGAATATCCTTATCTTATGAAGGTCATTTCTTATAAAATCAACCCCATATTTGATGATTCAAAATGTTCAAGCCAATAAAAAACCACTCCCTTTAATGAAATTAAGATTGTGGGTTAATCGAGGAATAATTAAATTTGAGAAAAAATTTTACATAAAAAATGGAGAAAATCCAACTCAATAGTATACCTGAAGCTGTGGAACATCTACGACAAGGTAAAATGATCGTAGTAGTAGATGATGAAGACCGCGAAAATGAAGGAGACCTAATCGGCGCAGCAGATTTGGTGACCCCAGAAATGATTAACTTTATGACCATCAATGCCCGTGGTTTAATCTGTGTTCCTCTTCCAGAGACAAGATGTGATGAATTAGGTTTAGATATTATGGTGAGCCGTAGTAGCGATCCTAAAGAAACCGCATTTACGGTTTCTATAGACCTCTTAGGACATGGCAACTCTACTGGAATTTCTGCAGCCGATCGCGCACGCACCATTAAAGCAATGATGGATCCAAAGACCCGCCCTTCGGACTTCATGCGCCCTGGGCATATCTTCCCTCTTCGAGCAAAAGAAGGAGGAGTGCTCAAACGTGCAGGGCATACTGAAGCCGCGATAGATCTTACACGACTTGCTGGCTTAACAGAGGGAGGGGTAATCTGTGAAATTATGAATGAAGATGGCAGTATGGCCCGATTACCAGATCTCAAGAAATTTACAGAAAAACACAATCTAAAAATCGTTTCTATTGAAGATCTTATTCAATACAGAATGAAGCAAGGAGATCTGGTAGAAAGACTTGAAGAAGCTCCTATAAAAACCCATTTTGGTGATTTTAATTTCT
Source organism: Elizabethkingia argenteiflava (assembly GCF_009904105.1). GTDB lineage: Bacteria > Bacteroidota > Bacteroidia > Flavobacteriales > Weeksellaceae > Elizabethkingia > Elizabethkingia argenteiflava. The sequence continues at coordinate 33,748 of NZ_JAAABJ010000637.1, forward strand.
ACACCTATAAAGAAAGGCATACGGATCAAATCCACTATGTAATGACAAAGGGGAAATGGGCGGATAAAGAGCCTGTACTCATCCGTGTACAATCGAGCAGCGCTTATTTTGATGTATTTAACCGCTTACTCAATGGAGAAAAGCCACTAATGGAGAAAGCTATTCAAATGATCAACGAAGAAGGCAAGGGAGCGATTGTCTTTATAAATAACGTTTCGGATACTGAAAAAACAATAGGTAAGCTTCAGCAATTCTTATCTTATCAAGCCGGTAAGCAAGACCAACCGCGGGCACGCGCAAATTATAAAGATTATGGAATAGGCATCCAAATTTTAAAAGACTTGGGAATTAACAACCTGAAAGTCCTTACGCAAAGCCCTGACCAACGGCCGATTGTTAGTGGCTACGATGTAAAAGTAAGCGAAATTGTAGAACTAAGTGTATAATTGAATACACCATACAAAAACAGCTGTCTTAAGACAGCTGTTTTTGTATGCATTCAAGACTTTGAAATCCATTTAGAAAATCTTTTAATGACATTTTTTTCTTTCCTTCTAATTGTAATTCCTGAGGCAAATATACACCATCCCTTGTATAAATCTCAAAATGGTTTTTATCTATGCTGATTTCCCCCGCTCGTTGGCTATGCTTTCTATGTTCAAAGCTGCCTTTAAATATTTTTAAAGTTTTTATCTGACTAGAAATTTCAATATTTGTAAAAGCGGCCGGATAAGGAGAGAGACCTCTGATAAAATTATAGACCGTCTCAACATCCTGGTCCCAATTAATTCTGGTATCCTTTTTAAATATTTTATAAGCCGTTTTAAAATCTGCAGAATGGGATTGCGGTTTTTCTTGAATACTCCCCTCTGCTAAACCATCCAGAGTCTTCACTACTACTTGTGCTCCCATTTGCATTAGACGATCGTGAAGCTGCCCTGCATCTTCATCTGGATGTATTGTCGTTTCTGCTTGTAATAAAACATGGCCTTCATCCATTTTCTCATTAATAAAAAAACTAGTAACACCTGTTCTCTTTTCTCCATTCATCACCGCATAGTTAATAGGTGCAGCCCCCCGGTAATTCGGGAGCAAAGAAGCATGCAGATTAAAAGTTCCGAAGCGTGGCATCGTAAACAATACTTTAGGCATCATTCTGAATGCAACGACTACAAAAATATCTGCTTCCAATTCTCCCATAACCTCAAGAAAACCGGCGTCTCGAAGCTTTTCAGGCTGAAACACTGGAATCCCATGCTCCACCGCATACATTTTTACGGGTGATGCTGTGATTTTTTGGCCCCTCCCCGCTGCTTTATCTGCTACCGTAACGACGCCTACCACCTCGTGTTTGCTTTGATGAATGGCCTCTAAAGAGGCCTTTGCGAACTCGGGTGTTCCAAAAAAAACAACTTTCAGTTTATTCATTTATAAAGTATAAGTTTGGTAATTTAACATTCTAATTTGATTTTTGTCCAGTAAAGATTTTAGCTGTTCTAATAGCTCAGCTTTGGGGTAAAGCTTTAAATAAATTGTCAATTCATCCAAGTTCATGGGCCGTCTCATCAGAGCTTCAAAAATGATTTTTTTATATTCTTTATCACTTATTCTTCTATGATGAGCGAGACAATAGCTACATTTACCGCAATCTCTCGTATGCTTTTCTCCAAAATAAGCGAGTATAAGCCGCATTTTACAATGAGAAGAATCCTGAATAAAAAATTTCATTTCTTCCCATTTTTGTATTTTATTTTTCTGAATACTAGAAAAAAGCTTCCAATACTTGGTATGTAAATCTCTATCGTTTCTCGGAAGCAAAAATTTTATTCCTGCAGCGTTACCATCAAAATAATCGACAAATCCCTTCTGGTGGAGTTCTCTTAAACGCATACGTATAATAGACTCTTCAAGATTCATTTTTTCCACTAGCCTCTTTTCGCGAAAATAAGTCCTATGAGTAGCTATTCCATCCAACGCACGCGATAATTTTTCAATAAAGAAGCTATCATTTTTACCCAAGCCTTCAAACTCGGAAATATCAAATTTTAATTCCAGTGATGATAGTCCTTTGGATTCTTTTAAATAAATAATCTCCTGATTATGAAGAAAACGCAGAACCGATACTATTTTTAGCCTCGAAACTTTAGTCAGAGTTTGTATTTTTGAAGTCTGCATTTCAAAAAAACCTTCGGGTTGCTCATGCTCGGCAACCTGACAAAAAGAATATGCATACGAGCATACTTTCTGATAATCTATTTTACTCGCTAACTGACTTTTGAACAAATCATCCATCTGTGCCAGTTCATTTTTATTCCATAGCAATATCGTTTCAGCCTCCTGACCATTTCGTCCTGCCCTCCCAATTTCCTGATAATAGTTTTCAATAGAAGGAGAAGGAGACTGGTGTATTACAAATCCCACATTATCCTTATCTATTCCCATTCCAAAAGCATTGGTAGAAACTAGGGTATAGTTGTTAGTGTTAAGCCAATAGTTTTGGCGTATCTGCTTTTCTTGAATCGACAGACCCGCATGATAAAAATCTACCCGGTCTATTCCACTAATTTTAAGCCAATTACTTAAATGCTCTGCTTCTTTTCTGGTCCTCACATAGATCAGCCCAGATTTTTCATTGCTCCTTAAATAATATAAAATATGATTATACTTATCGGCTAGCTCTCTGAAATGAATATAAAGATTTTCTCGCCTATAAGATTTTTTATAAATCTTAAGATTTCTGAGTTCGAGCTTTTGTTGAATTTCCTCTATAACCCTAACTGAAGCAGTGGCTGTCAATGCAAGACAAGGAAGGTGAGGATATTCTTTTCTAAATTTTCTTATATTCTGGTAACTGGGCCGGAAATCACTCCCCCATTCGGAGATGCAATGGGCCTCATCTACAGCAATTAAACCTAACCTTACTTCGCTTATATTTTCTAAAAAATCCCGGTTGGTGAGTCGCTCTGGGGATATATATATAATTTTATATTCTCCATTTCTCATATACTGATAGACCAAATCTTGCTGTTCCTCGTCCAACTCTGAACTTAAATACATCGCTGGAATTCCTCTTGCCTGAAGTCCATATACCTGTTCTTTCATTAGAGCCAAAAGCGGTGATATTACCAATACTAAACCCTCTAGAAAAAGCGCTGGCAACTGGTAACACAAAGACTTACCTCCACCTGTGGGCAACAAGGCTAAAGTATCGTTGGCAGATAGTACTGACTGAATGATGTCCTTCTGCTGATCTCTAAACTGATGATATCCCCAAAACTGTTTAAGGCTATCCTCCAACATATGCTCATCAAAAGGTGTATGATTAATCATCAAGTAAAATTAAATCTTTTTGGGGTCATTTAAAAATAAAAAAGGCGCGCTCTCGCACACCTTTTTTTATCAATAGAGCTTTATTTTATCTTTGCTGAAAATAAACTCTTCTGTTCGCTCTGTTTTTCCATTCAGGACATTTGCTGGCAGGATTACACTCTGGGTATTTAAGATCACTCTTACCCCTACCTATTGCATTAAGTTTAGATGCAGAAACACCATTACGAATTAAATAACTTTTTACATTATTCGCTCTTCTCTGAGACAAAACTTTATTGTATTGTGCTTTTCCTCTAGTATCAGTAGTTCCTACCACTGTATATCTAGTTCCTGTATTAGATGAATTAATATAGTTAACAGCACTATTTAAAATTTCTCTGTTGGAAGAAAGAATTCTATCAGAATTTAAGTCAAATTCTATACCTTCTAATTTTCTTGATACTTCTGTAGCAACTTGATTTTTACCGCTGCCATTACCCTGACCACCAAAATTACCACTACCATCTATAGGACAACCGTTATTGCTGGCAGGCCCCGGAACAGTTACACACTTATCGTAAAGGTCAATCACACCATCTAAGTCGGTATCTAAAGCTCTACCTGAACCATCTACTCTTGCTCCTGCAGGCGTATTCAACTCTCTATCCCAGTCATCACATACACCGTCGTTATCAGCATCTCCTTTTTTACATACTTGAATATCTTGATTTCTGCTTTCCGCGATATCCAATTTGTAATAAATTTCCTGTAATGGGTCATGCCAGAATAAATGAGACTGATGTTTTCCAATATTATAAGTGAGACCTAAAGTTCCGGTCATAACATCATTCTGATTAATTTTAGCAGGATTGATATAATCTCCTCTAGATCCATCAAACTGATCATCTCCAGAAATTAACCACATCAATCTACCTTCTAAGTCAATAGAGTTAGTCAATTTATATTTTAGACCTCCCCCCAGTTGAGCAAAAAATGAATTAAATTTAAACGGCTTTACTTCCTTGGTTAGACTTTGATTATACTTTTGACCAGGCTCTTGCAAATAGGATCTATAGGCCAAAGTACCAGCCCCCACGTAACCATGAAGCGCCCATCTGTAAGCGGAACGACTATCTACCCTTCTGAATAAATTAGAAAAATTCAAGTCTCCTAATAACGAAATCGCGTCATATTGGGTTCTACCACCTAAGCCAGGTACATGATCTTTAGTACTAACGTCCCCTTGTCTAGTTTCGCCTTTATCATATTGAAGTTTCAATCCAAAAGCATGGGTTAACGCCTTATCAATACTAAAATATCCCGTCCAACCTATTAATTTTTTATCTCGTATGGAATTTAAACTTCCTGTTTTCATGATTGCAGCTCCCCCCCCTGCAGAAACAGCCCAATCATTAAATCTCTTGGACTTACTAGCCGAAGAAGTAAGTGCATTTTGTACCCCTCCATCCGCTGCGGGTGTCACCGGGGCTGCTATGGAATCCTGCCCATACATGGCAGCTGGCAGTGCTAAGGCCAAGGCCACACTTGCCAAATTTAATTTCATAAATTTCATAATCTAGTATTTTAAGTTAATAAATGATCGTTTTGCAATACTCAATTAAATTATAAATTTAGTATTGTTTATTGTTTATTTTTTATAATTAAATTTAATTCATCCAATAATTCTCTCGAAAACTCCCTCTGCGTTAAATGTTTATCGTGGGGTATCGTTAATTTGTGTGAACAGAACTTAATATTACCAAAACACACAATATCTATATCGATTACCCTATCCTGATAACATCCTTTTACAAAAGAATCTTCAGTTCGCCCCATTCCATACTCAATTTTTTTAACAATATTTAACACCTTAATCGGTGAAAATTGGGTACTTATTAACACTGCAATATTACAAAAAATATTTTTACTAACAAATTCTATTGGATCGGTCATTATTTTTGAAGACTTTGCAATAATCGCTCCTAAATTATTATTAATCAACTCTATAGCAAAATCAATATTTTTTTCCGGAAAATTAATATTGCTTCCCAGTAACAAAATCACGTTATTTGACGACATATAAAAAAATAAAATCTATAGTTTATTAAAAGCCAATGAAAAATTTTATTAAAATGGTGATGGCCAATATTGTTGCCATCTCAATTCTAGGATTTAGCTGTATTGCAGGATTATTTTTTCTTATCCTTATCTCATCCCTCTCCAGCAAAGGTAGCATAAATATAAAAGATAACTCCATATTAACGCTCAACTTAAAAGATAATATTATTGAGGCTTCCTCGGAAGCTTCGCCTTCTATCTTCGATATAGGCGGGGATCGATCTACGAAGATATCCGAGATCCTCAACGCTATTCATGAGGCTAAACAAGATGAAAGAATCTCTGGTATCTCTATTGAATCGGATGATGTTTTAGGGGGAATTACGCAAATAGATGATATACGACAAGCTTTAGAAGATTTTAAAAAATCAGGGAAGTTTGTCTATTCATATGGTAATAATGTATCACAGAATGCTTATTACCTTTCCTCTATTGCCGATCAATACTACCTTCACCCTGCAGGTGGCATAGAATTAAAAGGCCTTGCTACAGAAGTCATCTTTGTTAAAGATTTATTGAATAAATATGGGATTGGAGTAGATGTAATTCGCCACGGCAAATATAAAGCTGCTGTAGAGCCCTATATCACGAATAAAATTTCGGAGGAAAATAGAGAACAGCTTTCCTCCTTACTTAATGATATATGGGGTAATATTTCAAAAAAAATAGAGGTTTCCCGAAAGTTAAATGATCGTGAGTTTAAAACCATAGTAGATAGCCTATATGGTATTATACCTGAATATGCTTTAAAAAATAAACTGGTAGATAAACTGATTCAGAAATCCGAGTATGACAATATTTTAAGAAATCGATTGAAATTGGGGAGCATTGATGACCTTAAAAAAATTTCCATTGGGAATTACGTAAAATATTTAAATAATAACACCCAACTTTCACCTTCTAAAAATAAAGTGGCTGTATTATACGCTGCTGGAGAAATATTCAACGGAAAGGGTTATAATGGAATTTATTCTGAAGATTTTATTCGTGAGATAAAAAAAATAGAGAAAGACGATAATATAAAAGCTGTGGTGCTGAGAATAAACTCTCCAGGAGGAAGTGCAAATGCCAGCGATGAAATTCTTTTCGAATTACAACAGTTAAAATCAAAAAAAGCCTTGGTGGTTTCTTTTGGAGATTACGCAGCTTCTGGAGGCTATTATATTGCTATGGCTGGTCAAAAAATATTTTCAGAGGCCAACACCCTCACCGGATCTATTGGAGTTTTTGGCCTCGCCATGAATTTCAAAGATCTTGCTCATAAAAATGGGCTTCGCTCCGATATCGTAGCTACCAATCCCAATGCTCAAATGTTTTCGCCTATTTCAGGATTGGGCCCCAATACTAAAAACATACTGCAAAAAAATGTAGAGCAAACCTATAAAAGGTTCGTCTATTTCGTTAGTCAAAATAGAAACAAAACATTTGAAAGTATAGATGCTATGGGAGGGGGGCGCGTTTGGTCCGGAACCCGAGCCAAAGAGATAGGGCTTGTCGATGAGATAGGTAGTTTACAAGATGCTATTCATTATGCTGCTAACTTGGCTAAAATATCAGATTACAATATTAAGACTTATCCGAAAGATAAGAGTAATCTCGAAAAGTTTTTTGACAACATGAATGAAGAGAATATAGCCGCTAATGCTATAAAAATTAAATTTGGTAAAGAAAGCTATCATTTATTCCAAAAAATTAACACCCTTAACCAACAAGGTCTCCAAATGGCACTCCCGTATATGATCAAAATACAATAAAAAAGTAGGGCAGAAATATATTTCTGCCCTACTTTTAGTCTTCTTCATTAAGAAGCTTATTTAGACCTTATCCTACCATAGATAAACAATAATAAAACGGCCCCTCCAATTGAGAAAATCCAATTTTTAAAGCTCCAAAAACTATCGGGAGCATACCAGCCCAGTAATCCTGCTAACCAACGTCCCACAATAGATCCTAAAATTCCAAGAAAAATAGTAATCAGCCAACCTCCTACATCTTTACCGGGGTGTATGGCCTTAGCAATTACTCCGGCAATAAGGCCGAATACAATAAAAGTAATCCAATTCATAATTTTGTTTTTTAATGAATTATAAAATAGTTTAGTTTAGATTACTCAAATTTAATATATTATAATTAAAATTTACAAATTATTTTATTTTTTTTGAAAAAAAGAGTCAACAAAAGCCTTTGCATCAAACAGTTGCAAATCTTCCATTTTTTCTCCTACGCCTATATATTTTACGGGAATTTGAAACTGATCCGAAATACCAATCACCACGCCACCTTTGGCCGTTCCATCTAATTTGGTAACGGCTAATGCCGTCACCTCAGTGGCAGCCGTAAACTGCTTTGCTTGCTCAAAAGCATTCTGCCCTGTTGAACCATCCAATACCAGCAATACTTCGTGAGGAGCCTCCGGAATTAATTTTTGCATAACTCTTTTAATCTTAGAGAGTTCATTCATAAGATTAACCTTATTATGGAGCCTTCCGGCAGTATCTATCAGCACCACATCTGCATCTTGAGCTACAGCGGATTGTACTGTATCAAAAGCTACAGAGGCTGGATCCGCTCCCATGAACTGCTTCACAATAGGTACGCCTACCCGCTGCGACCAAATGACCAACTGATCTACTGCGGCCGCTCTAAATGTATCTGCTGCCCCCAGAACAACCTTTAAACCTTCTGCTTTAAACTGATGGGCAAGCTTACCTATAGTAGTCGTTTTACCTACTCCATTTACCCCTACTACCATGATGATATAAGGTCTTTTATTGGGGTTAATATTTTGGGTATTTACATGGGGATTCTCCAACAACAAACCGGAAATCTCTTCACGTAATATAGTATGTAGCTCGCTGATATTCATATATTTATCTCTAGAAACACGCTCCTCTATCCTTCTCATAATCTTAACCGTAGTTTCTACGCCTACGTCTGAGGATATTAAAACTTCTTCCAGATCGTCAAGAACCTCGTCGTCTACCTTGCTCTTGCCGACTACAGCTCGACTTATTTTCTCAAAGAAAGACTGACTGGATTTTTCTAGACCCTTGTCTAAAGAGTCTTTTTCTTCTTGCTTGAATATTTTTTTAAACCAACTCACTTAATTAAATATTAATTATATTAACAATTATCATCGCCCTTTCATATCAATACTATTTAAGGACTTTTTACCCCCTAGCATAGACCTTGCTCAAGAGGCTTGTTATGTTTATCGGAAACCGATCTACTTTTATAAGCAAAGTATTTTTCTTATGCGTAAAATCCAGTTTGACTACCCTCCTATTTTTAAAAGTGTAGTCTGATAAAACCTTATATAAGAGCTTCTTTTGTTGTTTAAGCAATTACCTTTACTATGAACGCCTGGCTTCCTACTTTTTCATCTACATAAGAACCTATCATTATATTATAAAAACAGGTATCTGACAAATATATAAAAAAAACTACCTAAATAGGTAGTTTACTGTATAGTAAGTTTTTAACTTATGATTATTTTTTAAGATATGCATCTACTTCATCAGCATTCATTACTTTTTCTTCGAAAACGTATGCGCCAGACTTAGGTGATTTAATCATTTTCACCACTTTAGTCATTTTTTTAGAGGATGTCTGAAGGGTTGCTACAACTTTCTTAGCCATTTTTTTTTATTTTAAGAAGTTATTTAATTTCTTTATGAACAGTATACTTCTTCAAAACAGCGTTGAATTTTTTCAACTCTAGTCTTTCTGTTGTATTTTTTTTATTTTTTGTCGTGATGTATCGAGACATCCCCGGCATTCCGGATTCTTTATGCTCAGTGCACTCTAAAATCACTTGCACTCTATTACCTTTCTTTGCCATTTTTCAATTATTTAATAAATCCGTTTCTAGTAGCTCTTTCAATAGCTTCTTCTACACCAATCTTGTTAATAACTCTCAATCCATGAGCAGATACTTTCAAAGTAACGTGCTTATCCTGCTCAGGAAGGTAAAATTTTTTCTCCAATAAATTAATTTCAAAGCGTCTTTTGGTCTTATTATTGGCGTGAGAAACGTGGTTCCCGACCATTGCACGCTTACCTGTTATCTGGCAAATTTTTGACATATCTTTAGTCTTTATACTACTTATTCAAATCGAAGTGCAAAATAAATATTTTTTTTTGGAATACACAAGTTTTTATCCCTTAATTTTTTAATTTACAGTAGCTGTTAAAAAAAGAAATCTCCTCTGCTTTTCAGAGGGAAGAGTTAAAAAAGATGACTGTGAACCAGTCCGTTTCAATCTCTTCCGAAATCATCCTGTACCCTTACTATATCCTCTTCATTGGAAGGATTACCCATATCGGTATGCTGCCAAATTTCAGCCACCACACCCCAGGTATCTAAACCTATCAAGCGATGCCTTTCCCCCTGTTCAAGTTTAATCTGATCTTTTGGGAAATACTCCTTCATTTCTCCTTCTTCGTCGGTAAGACTACGCTTAACGCCCACCACACCATCTACCACTTGCCATATCTCTGCTCTCCTATGATGATACTGCCAACTTAATCTCGTGTGAGGCGCTACTATAAGTATTTTAGGGCTTAGCTTTCCTCCTCTTTTTAAATGTTCTACTTTGATACCCTCAAAATAATGATCGGCAAAACGCTGTGCCTGTTGTTCATCAATGACAAAAAAACCACCCCAAGGCCTTTTATCATCTTTATTCACTATAGTAAACCCGTGATCATCCAGTGCATTTTCTATCTTATTAAAGATTTCTATTTTCTCAATATTCATTATATAGCAAGTTTATATTAATTTTTTATTTTTTGGTAAACATGAGTCAGGGGAAGTCCTCTTCAGATATTCCTCTTTATCTTATTCGGCTGATCTATCATCTGAAAATATAACTCTCATCCCTCTCATTAAGTATTGATGACTAGCCCGGTTTATCAGGATAGACTAAATGATTCCCCCTTTAAAGACAGTAGATAGATATTCTTTTTAGAATTCTGCAGTGCCTGAATCATGTGCTTGCATTTTCTAGATGAGTAATCGCTTCCTTATATAAAAGCCGCTCGTAAAATATCTTAACCCATAACCTAAATTTCAGCACAGAAAAATAATCTAGACTCGTTTTTAAAATTATCACATTCCACTGCCGCATATTCGGTGTCTTTCCTTTTTTCTTTGGGTAAATTTGATAGAACGCTCCCTCTATTCTGAGTTTCTAGAACGAAATAAACTCCATCAGGCGAAACCTTCACTCTTATTGGCATTATAAGTATAAAGCCCCGCATTTCTAATTTTTACAGCCGGGATGTCCAAAAATCCCTCCTCCAAAGCAACCCCAAATCAGCGTGAGTATTTCCTTTGGATAAAGCGTACTCAGACAGCTTTTTCATCAACGAATTCACATCATCTGCGAGTCTACAATTTTGACCAAAAGCCCACCAACCGGATAGCAATAAAATAAAAAGTCATAAAACCAACACTCATCTCTCGAGGCATTTTATATTTTATTTCTCATCTTTAAAGCATGACTAGCTGCACCCAGAATAGCCGCATTTTCAAAAACTTCGGATATTTGGATGTTAAGATCCATCCGATTTTCTTGTAAAATATCTTGCAATTGCTCAGAAAAAAAAGGAAAAGATTTGGCAATATTCCCACCAATCAACAATATTTCGGGATCATAATATTTAACATATTTCAGAATAAATTCCGCTAGCGAAACAGCATATTCATTAAACATTTGATGGCGTATCTCTTCGGACTTATCCCATAAATCTATAACGCCCGAAATAGTATCACCCGTGAGGGTGTTATACCGATTCACAAACCACCGCGTAGCCAAATAATCTTCGCAAATACTCTCGCGGAAAGGGGAATCCCATAAATCTTCATCGGTTGCTACGCTGCCATTATAGAAAGCAGTCCCCAATCCCGTACCCAAGGTAATGCCAAATATACGCCGATATCCATGGATCCCACTAGCATAGATTTCGCCTTCTAAAAAGGCAGTTGCATCATTAATAAAATGAATTTGCTTCGATTCTATGCCTAAACTTTGGATAAGTTCCTGCTTAACGTTTACCTCATACAGGGAACGGAATTTACCTTGTAACATTAAAGAAACGCCGTTTTCATAATCAAACGGAGCCGGCATCGCTACTCCTATTAATAATTCTTCTTTTTGCAAACCCTCTATTACCCTGTTAATATTGTAAACCCAGGCCGGAAGAATAATTTCCCTAGCTGCAAAAGAGTCCACCCTCTCGCGAAGGTAAGTAGCGTTTATCAACTCATGTTTTTCTGGTTGTACCTGGGCTAACGTGATATGAGAACCCCCGATATCTATGCCAATTATATTTTGCATTATTTCTTAACTTTATTTTTACGTGATAGGTAGATTTGAGACCAAAAATAAATAAACAGGAAACCAAATACAAATAAGGCAATCCTATAAATGACATCTCCATATTTTACATAAGGAGTTTCTCCCTCAAAGACCTGTGCCCTGATCTGTATGGCTCCCTGAGCTCCATAAGGAAGACTTTCTATAATATCCCCTCTCGCATTGATATGAGCACTTACCCCACTATTTGCAGCCCTCACCACTTCTCTGCGCGTCTCTATCGCTCTCAGCTTTGCTAAAACCAACAACTGACGGTAGCCTGGGGAATTCCCCCACCAAGAATCGTTCGTCATAATCGCTAAAAGATTGGCTCCTTTTTTCAGATATTCTGTTACATATTCTCCATATATGCTTTCATAGCAAATAATGGGCGCTATTTTTACAGTATTAAACGGATTAGAAAAGACTTTTCTTTCTGGATCACTCCCCAGAGAGGCAATCGTTCCTCCGAAATTAAACATGGCATTTCCCAAAAGAGGTTTTAAAATGTTAATATAAGGAAAAAGTTCCACTCCAGGCACCAACCTTCCCTTATGATAAGTCTGAATAGTCTGATTAGGAATGATTTGCAAAGCTGTATTATAGCTATCTACCCATACACCAGGGTTCTCAATAAAGTAAGCTGTGTGCGACGTGTTGGCTGCATGGGGATATATTTTATGAGTAGAAGCCCCTGTAAGAAAAGTCGATTGAGGATAGGCTTTTGTAAAATCGTTCACTTCATTGAGAATTTCGCTATCGTTAAAACCCCTTTCACTTATGCTCCCATAGCCCGGCACTGCCGTTTCAGGGGCTATAAAAAAATCTACCTTCCCCTGTGCATGCTTTTTTGCAATATCCAGTAATCCATGTACAATTGTTAAGCTATCTCTGTTGTATTTTTCGGTATAAGGGTCCAAATCTGGCTGCAACAATACTACGTTCACTCTGCTACTCGGAGTCAGTTTTAGCTGCTGGTATTTGATTAATGAAATGCCTAGAGGCAACAACAACATACCTAGGAAAATAATAATATTCTTAATCAATAAGCTTCTCTTTCGGGTTACCTGAAAAAGTCTGTACGCATAATAGGTAAAAACATTGACGGATAATATCCATAGGGAGCCACCAAAAACGCCTGTTGTATCGTACCATTGTACCCATTGATGCCATCCTGCAAACACATTCCCCAACGTAAGCCATGGCCAGCTTAGTTCCCAAGTAGTATGGAATTTCTCAAAACAAATCCACAAAGCAACTAAAAACAACAATCCGGGATAAGTTCCTATTCTCTTTTTATAAATATGATAAAAAAGAAAAACCAACCCCATCGCTACAGAATTGAATAGCGTAGGTATAGCCACGGCTAAAAAGGAATGACTACCATCGGGATTTTTAGAATTAAACAGCCACCAGGTAGTGCATATATTCCAGATGAAAAAACTAAGAAAGCTAAATCCGAAAATGGCTGTTTTTTTGTTGTTGATCCGACTAAAATTAGCGAGATGATGCTCTAGCAACATTAAAGGTACGAAAGCAAAAAAGATCAATACAGGAATTCCGTGTGCCGGCCATGATAAAGCAAACAATAGACCACTGAGTATGGAAAGAGAAATATATCTACGCATAACTTTTAATCTTTACAAATATATTTTTTTTCAAGCATCAACGACTGATCATATTTTTAAAAATTTCATAAGACCTTAATCGTTCCTGATGATCATAAATATGTGAAACGACCATGATTTCATCAATGGGGCAAACACTCAGGAAATGCTGTAATTTTTTCTCTATAGTGGATTCTCCCCCGATTAAACTGGAAGAAAGCATTCTACGAACTTGCATGGCTTCTATAGGAGACCACAGAGCATCCATATCCTCTACCGGAGGAAGAGAAGGTTTCCTATCGTTTCTGATTAAATTGAGAAAAGCTTGAAATAAGGTAGTTGCGAGATAATCAGCTTCCTCATCTGTTGGGGCTGCAACGACATTAATGGCTGCAATTACATAAGGATGGGGAAAGTCTTGGGAAGGTTTATAATGTTCTCGATAAATATTAAATGCTTCTGCCATATGGTCAGGAGCAAAATGCCCGGCAAAAGCATAAGGCAAGCCTAACTGAGCTGCTAACCAAGCGCTATCGGTACTAGAGCCTAAAATGTAGATGGGTATCTCCAATCCCTCCCCAGGTATAGCCCGAACCCCTTCTTTTCTATTTTCTTTTGAGAAATAAGTTTGTAATTCGGAAATCTGATGCGGAAATTGCGCGTTAATGATATGTGGATTTCTTCCCAATGCCCTAGCTGTCTGAGCATCTGTACCTGGTGCTCTACCAATACCTAAGTCAATACGCCCAGGATACAAGGTTTCCAATGTTCCGAATTGCTCAGCCACCACCAACGAACTGTGATTGGGGAGCATCACCCCTCCTGAACCTACTCTAATTTTTTGAGTACCCCCAGCGATATACCCTACCAGTACGGCAGTTGCCGAACTGGCAATATTAACCATATTATGATGCTCAGCCAGCCAAAACCGCTCATAACCCCACTTTTCAGCATGAATGGCTAAATCCAACGAATGCTTTAAAGTTTTATAAATACTATTTCCTTGTGCAATATAAGCCAGATCTAATATTGAGTATTTTATTTTTTTTAGGTCCATAATTATTGGTATTGATCTGTAGAAAATAAGTTTCTATTTCTCTTCGCTTTCAACTTCCGGTGATTTTCCATATCGATAGTTAAAATGATTCCACAAAATACGAATTTCATAAAACTCAAACTCCTCAGGCAGAGATTTTTTCCATTCGGTGAGATGATCAAAAATTTCTTTTTGATACTGAATCTCAAATGTCTGAATTTTCTTCGCATCGATTATTCTTGTTATATCTACCAAGCCCACTTCAGCCATCTTGGCCAAATGCCCATATACGGTGGAAACGACCAGACCTCTTTCTTTGGCTATCTCACCAGGGGTTTTACCCTCTTCAAATAACTGAAAAGTAATAATATGAGTAGGCTTTTTAGCTATTTTAGAGGAAGTGTCTATTTCCTGATCTCTATCAAATAAAGGGAGATCCAGCAGCTTAGATGCTTTTAACCGGTCTATGTATTCCTCCAAATCATCGAGGAATATTTTTACAGATTCATTATACGCCTTCATACCTTTAACACCTTTGGTCTCTGCATAAAAATCTTTTAGCGGCAACAAAAACTGTTCTGTTACATTTTTATAGAAAAATGCGACTCCCCCCTTACATTTCTCTTCTATATCTGACCATTGAATGCTTCCTTCTATGAAACTTTTAGCCTTCTGCTGTATAATTTTTTTAAACTTTTCGGAGATAGCAAAAAGTTTTTCACTCTCTATTTTAAAAATATGCGAAAGCTTACCCACTTTATCATGGTCCAGGGCTTTAGTAGAAAAAGCAGATGCTTTCCAGTTGACAAGGGCATCCTTTAACCAAGCCGTATCCAACCTCATCTGTACTTTATGCAATGCATAATCATACTTTTCCCGTTCCAGAATTTGATTCAATACATCGTTGGCATGGGTGGACTGCTGAAAATGTTCTATTCGAGGATCGCTAAAAATCACTTCAGGGGTTATTTTAGACCTGAGGATAATCCCCTCTAAGGTACGGCAGCGGCTTAAGGCTACATATACCTGCCCACTCACAAAAGATTTACCCGCATCTATAATCACTCTATCAAAGGTTAATCCTTGACTTTTATGAATGGTAACAGCCCATGCTAAGCGAATCGGAAATTGCTCATAACTCCCGAGTATTTCCTCCTGAACATTTTGATCTGCATCTAAGAAATATTTTTTTTGTTCCCATATTTCTTTGGTAATGGTTATTTCCTCTTGAGAATCTTCTAATACCGCTTTTAGAACCTCCCCATCTGCATAGGATATTGCTGCTAGCTTCCCATTATAGAATTTCTTTTCAGGCGAAGTATCATTTCGAATAAACATGACCTGAGCACCTACCTTGAGCTCTAAAACTTCATCAGTAGGGTATTGATTTTCATTAAAATTACCCACCACAGAAGCCTTGTAAATTTGAGTTCTCCCAACCAGTTCTTTCAATTTTTTCTGATTGATTGCATCTGCAATCCGATTATGGGAACACAAATGTATATAAGCCTCGCCCTGGGGCTCAAAATCGGGTTGATAGCGTTGATTGAGTTTTTTTAAATCTAACCTAGAGACATCGGCATCCCTGACTGCGTTGAGAATTTCCAAAAAGGCTTCATCCTGCTGGCGGTATACTTTTGTAAGCTCCACAGTCAGCAAGGGGACTTCCTGTAAAGCTTTAGCCGAAAAGAAAAAAGGCGAAGGGTAAAATTTTGACAAAATTCTTTCGGAATCCTCTCTTACTACTGGGGGTAATTGATATAAATCACCAATCAACAATAATTGTACCCCTCCAAATGAGAGTTGATTTCTACGAATGTGCCGCAAAGCATGATCAAGCATATCGAGTAAATCAGCCCGCAACATAGAAACCTCATCCACTATCATCAGTTCTATTTCCCGGAGTAATTTTAATTTATCCTTTCTATACTTGAAATGGGTATACAAATCCTTAATATTAATAGCCACATTGCGGTCTACATATTCTGTTGTGGGAACAAAGGTTCGTAAGGGCATTCCAAACATAGAATGGATGGTAACCCCGCCCGCATTAATAGCAGCGATACCTGTAGAAGCTACTACAATATGCTTCTTACGCGTTTTCTGAATAAAGTTGGTTAGGAAGGTCGTTTTTCCTGTTCCTGCTTTGCCTGTCAAAAATACACTTCTGTTTGTATTTTCAAGTAAATCGACGAGTGCCTCCAATGAATGAAAAAATTTCATCAAAGTTAAGCTATTAAAAGGCGAAAAGCAATTCATCCTATATCCTGTTATACTCTTTTTAAGCTTTACATTCTAGTTTTTTTTAAGATTCCTGAAACGCTATAAAAAGCTGAATATAAGATTATTTAACCACTCTTAGCTTACTAACTTGATATTTAGAGATTCCATATAAATTGGGCTTTATATGGGAAAACCCTCTTTCGAAAGTTTTTAATAAAAACACACAAGAGATGAAAACACTATGATCCACCCGTGGTGCATTTAGGATAAAAAAAAGGGAGCTGCTCATTATTAGCTAAATACCTAAATTTAATAGTCTAACAAACGATTAAATATGAACAGTTTTACCGCAAATTATGAAAAAATATTAGAGAT
>NZ_JAAABJ010000638.1 GCF_009904105.1 Elizabethkingia argenteiflava
AATAGAAGTTGAAAATCTCTGATCCTGAATAGGCAAACTCAGTACACAGTTCAAATGCTTTTTGGATCTTTAGATTTGCCGTAACACCTATTAAAATAGATTGTAGTTACTATTAGACTTCTATGTAAATGCATAAATTCAGAAATAAGACTCTAAAAGAGTTGTAAGCCCCGAATAATGTGCCTATGGTAGTCGCCATTTGTGTGTAGTCGATTATCATACCTTATTCAAAATAATAATAAACGCTGATTATGAACAACGAGTAAACTTCATCTAACTCACCTTTTTAGATCATGTTAAGCTGTTCTTTGTAAGGGAAAAAATACACCATGATAAGATTACATACTTCACGG
>NZ_JAAABJ010000639.1 GCF_009904105.1 Elizabethkingia argenteiflava
AATATAACCTAAATTAGTGCTATATGAATTTTTATGATCATTCCCAAAGGTTACTTTAGAACCCAAGTCATTGTAAATAACTTCTGGCTGAAGGCTTAAAGTGGTAGATATAGGAGCATTAAGGACCCCCCCCGCGTTAAAACCTACTTTAGATTTTGTATCGCTGAGATTTTGGTCTTTGGAGATTGAAGATACGTTCATTCCTGCCTTAATCCCGAATTTTGGACCAGTTTGTGAAAAAGCAAATGTTCC
>NZ_JAAABJ010000640.1 GCF_009904105.1 Elizabethkingia argenteiflava
AAACTTCTGAATTTACGACCATTCTCCATGACATCACTAGTAAAGTCTATACTCCATGATTGAGTAAATTTTGAGGGGGTCACTAGTGGCTTCTTTTCTCTTTTAGGAAGTCTCTTTTTATATTTTATTCTCATTGCCAGTCCTATAATTTTATAGATCCTATAAAGTTTTTTATGATTTAACACAACCCCTTTATTTCTAATTCTACCATAACATTTCCAAAACCCTTCACTGGGGTGTTTTTCTGCTAATTATACCAAAGCCGTAATAAAAAAATTGTAGTCTTTTATTGATTTATTATGAAGC
>NZ_JAAABJ010000641.1 GCF_009904105.1 Elizabethkingia argenteiflava
CTACATATAAATGTCTTACTCTTCTTTTGGCTATCGTCGCAAACATGTTAACACCAAAGATGATCCACGAAAAAGCGATTAATATATCAATCGGCCACTCGTGTTCTGCATATTCCTTAGATGTATTGAAGCCCATTGCAAAAGTCACCCAGCTGGCTACTATCATCAGCTGCCAAGTCCAGAAATGTATCCATGATAGCGTATCGCTATACATACGGGCCTTTAATAACCTTTGGATACTATAATAAGCAGCAAAGAAAAATGAATTACAAACAAAAGCAAAAATTACAGTATTGGTATGCATCATTCTTATCCTGCCAAAGCCTAAGGCTCCCTGAGAGTGAATAAGACCTTGAATATTACCACTCCTTAAGCTTTGAATAGTGGTGTCATCTGTTCCCAACAAGAACTCCGGTAATTCAGGATAGAAGAGCATTAGTGCGGCGGTAAGCCCTAATACAAATCCTGCTATACCAAATACGATTGTAGCGTACAGAAAGGCGCGTACAATATTATTGTCATAACTAAACTTTTGTGTCTCCATTTTATAAAATCGCTATAATTTATCTATATTTTCTTCCTTTAAGTTTCCGTCGTCTTGCTGTTGGTGTTGTTTTTCTTTTTCTTCTTTTTGGATTTCAGAGTCGAACAGCATACGTACAGCTGGAGACTCATCATCTTCAAACTGTCCATTTTTGGCTCCTATAATAAAGATAATTAAGAAGATCACAGCTAAAGATACACTGCATACAATCATTAAGTATAGGATGTCCATAAATAAAACGTGCAAATATATGAAACAATTGTCTCTGCAAATTTACATAATATCTATGAAATTACCCATTTAACCGCTAAAAGTCTTAATTTAAAACCCTTCTAAATAAGCCCTCACATACAGGGTTTATTTAAAATATTTTAGAGCCCTTAACCAGGTGGCAGCAGATGTAAAGATAACGACGCTTATAGAGCTTGCAGGCATTAATATAGCGGCGATTAAAGGAGACATGTGTCCTGTAATAGCGAGTGTTAAGCCTACTATATTGTAGAGTAAACTGATGACAAAAGTAGTTTTTACAATATGAATAGCATCTTTGGAAAGGGAGAAGAAGTGAGATAAATCATGAAGCTTATTTCCATTCATAATAATATCGCAGGAAGGAGTGAAAGAATTACTGTCATCGGCGATAGCAATACCAACATCACTTTGCTTAAGGGCTCCAGCATCATTAAGGCCATCTCCAATCATGGCTACTTTTTTATCCTGTAGTTGTAACGCCTGAATGTATTCTAATTTTTGCTCCGGGGATTGGTTAAAATGAAGCTCCAGAATATTGGATATTTTTTTTAAGCTGTCTCTTTCAGACTCATTATCACCGCTCAATATATGTTTTTCATAGTGCGGAAGACTTTGAAATAATTTCTGTATGTTGTTTCTGTATTCATTTTTAAAGAGATATTTACCTAAGAGCTGGTCTTCCTTAATAATATACACAGCAGTTTCAATCTTTTCAGGGATAATACCAGCAAATTTTGCAGATCCAATTTTATAAAGTTGACCTCTGATACGGGCTTGGTAACCCGCACCAGGGGTTTCTTTGAATTTTTCTATAGCAAAATAGGGGTCATCTATAGCTAAATGATCATATAGAGATTTCGAGAGAGGGTGATTGGAATTTTTTAGTAAAGTTTTAATGTTTTCTTGGTCAAATTTACTTAAGACTACGCCTTCGAAAGAAATATTAGATTTTCTATGGTGGGTGATGGTTCCCGTTTTATCGAAGACCAAGGTATCAATCTTAGCCATCTTTTCTATGGTTAAAACATCTTTTACATACATCTTATTCTTACCCATAATGCGCATAATATGTCCTAAAGTAAAGGGCGCGGAGAGGGCTAGTGCGCATGGGCAAGCTACGATGAGAATGGCGCAGACCACCTGAAACATTTTTTCAAGATCTACCGTAGACCAATAAATGCCTGCAAGCAGGGTAATTCCTAATATAGTCAGGGTAAAGTATTTGCTAATAGTATTGGTAAGGGTGTCTAAACCGGTTTCATGCTTTTTAAAAGCTTCTTTATTCCAGAGTTGGGTAAGGTAGCTTTGATCTACATTTTTAATCACTTCAAGTTCTAATGCCGAACCTTTTTGTTTCCCTCCAGCAAATATTTTATCGCCTGGATTTTTACTGATGGTGGCGGATTCGCCTGTTATAAAGCTGTTGTCTATATTGCCTTCGCCGTTAATTAGGATGGCGTCTACGGGGATAATTTCCTCATTCCTTACCAAGATACGGTCTCCTATTTTAATCTCTGAAAGCAAGATGTTTTGCTGGGTTCCAAAGTCTATTTTGGTAACCGCAATCGGATAGAAAGACTTGTAGTCTCTGTCGTAGGAGAGTGCATTGTAGGTCCGCTGTTGGAAAATTTTCCCCAAAAGCATAAAAAATAAAAGACCGCAAAGGGTGTCGAAGTAGCCAGGGCCATAATTCGAGAAAATTTCGTAACAGCTCCGAAGGTAAAGGACTAGAATCCCGATCACAATAGGGATGTCGATGGTGATTCTTTTGTTTTTAAGCCCATACCATGCTGAAGTATAGTAACTTGATGCCGAAAATATAACTACTGCTGTGGCGAGCATAAACATCAGCCAACGAAATAGAGGTATATAGTGCTCTAACCATACATCACCCCGACCAAACCAATGAGACCAGTACTCAGGAAGGGAGAAAAACATGCCGTTTCCAAAAGCAAAACCTGCAATAGCTACTTTTATCACTAAATTCTTATCGATTTTATCTGCCTTTTTATCTGCTGACTCTAAGTTAATAACAGGTTTATAGCCTAAGCGGGAAAGGAATAAAGCAAGTTCGCTGAGCTTCAGCGCTGTATGCTTAAAGGATATTTGAACGGTTTTTTTAGTAAAGTTGACCATGGAATAGCGAATGCCCGAATGTAGAGTCTGTAAACTCTCCAACAGCCAGATACAAGAAGAGCAATGAATAACCGGAATTTTAAATGTTACCAGTGAAATATCACCTTCAGAGAAATCTACAATACGCGCAAAAACTTCTGGGGTATCCAGATAATCAAAAGGGAGTGTTTCGTCACTGGGTCTAATACCTGCATTTTTATTCAACTCATAAAAGGCTGTGAGATGATTCATGTTGAGTATTTCATACACAGATTTGCAGCCGTTACAACAGAATTTCTTCTCATCAAAATGGATAATTTCTTTACCCATAGCCTGTCCACAGTGGAAACAGCTTTCCCTCATTTTACTACATTTTTGGTATGCAAAATTATGACAAAAACTTTTGAAGAGCGGTTTAATTGTATTAAATTTGTCTGATAATTATCATATGATCTTTCTATGGCGCCAGATTCTAAATTCCAACAGATTGAGATGGCTTTTTTAAAGACTTTTAATGAAAAGTCTTTCAAGGAAAACCTTTCCCCTCAAAATTTTGAAAAATATATTAAAGGCAAAGAGATTCTGATTTTAAAAAAAGGAGATACGCTTTTTAATGAGGGTGATTTTCCAAAAGGCGTCTATTTTATAGATAAAGGAACGATTAAACTCTCCAAGTTAGGTTTTTTTAAGAAAGAACAGATATTGAGGTTTTGTGTCGGAGGCGATTTAGTGGGATATCGCTCGTTGTTATGTGATGAGCCTTTTGGAGCTACGGCAGAAGCAATGGAAGATGCAGAAATTATATTTCTCCCCGTAGACATATTCAATCACCTCTTAGAGGTCGATCCTAAACTTTCCTACGCGATGTTGCAAAAAATAGCTTATGAACTGGGGGAGGCGTCTAAGACCATTACCCTTTTAGCTCAAAAGACTGTTCGGGAACGCTTGGCCGAGGTGCTGCTATTGCTAGAGCAAAAGTTAGGTACTGATCCCGAGGGTTTTATTAAAATATCTTTAACAAGGGAAGAGATTGCCAATCTTGTAGGTACTGCAACCGAAAGTGCCATTCGATTGATTTCTGAATTCAAGCAGGATGAGCTTATAAGTGTCAATGGTAGAAATATTAGAATATTAAACCACGAAAAACTTAGAAAACTGGGGCATGTATCCATTTAATGATTTAAAAAAGTAATAAATATGTCTGTACATAACGAAGTGAAGAGGGTGACTACGGAGTCTTTTCGTAAGATGAAAGCAGAGCAAGAAAAAATATCTATACTTACAGCATATGATTTTACCATTGCTAAAATAATAGAGTCTGGCGGAGTAGATGCCGTTTTAATAGGAGATTCTGCAGCAAATGTTATGGCGGGTCATGAAACGACTCTGCCTATGACTTTGGATCAGATGATTTATCACGCACAGTGCGTAGTGCGAGGTGTGTCTAAGGCTTTGGTGATTGCTGATTTGCCTTTTGGAACATATCAATCCAATCCTAAAAAGGCATTGAATTCTGCAGTGAGGATGATGAAGGAATCTGGTGTACATGCTGTAAAATTAGAAGGTGGAGCTGAAATTGCAGACTCTGTGAAATTGATTCTAGATGCAGGTATTCCGGTGATGGGGCATTTAGGTTTGACTCCTCAGTCTATTTATCAATTTGGAACTTATAAGGTAAGGGCAAAAGAAGATTTTGAAGCTCAGAAACTGATTAGCGACGCTCAACTTTTAGAAGAATTGGGATGTTTCTCTGTGGTATTAGAAAAAATTCCGGCTGATTTAGCAAAGCGGGTAACTGAGAGTGTAAGTATTCCCACCATTGGGATCGGAGCTGGACCTGACTGTGATGGTCAGGTATTGGTATTTCAGGATATGATAGGGATGAATAAGGGATTTAGTCCTAAATTTCTAAGGCGGTATATGGACTTGTTTGATCAGATGTCTGAAGCTGTAGGAAATTATGTGAAGGATGTAAAATCAGGTGACTTTCCCAATCAAAAGGAAAGTTATTAGGATATGATTGCTTCTCAAATTCTATATGAAGACAATCACCTTTTGGTCATTAATAAAAAAGTGGGCCAATTGGTGCAAGGAGATAAAACAGGTGATAAATCTCTTCTTGAGGAGATTAAGAATTTTATAAAAATAAGAGATCAAAAGCCCGGAAATGTTTTTCTGGGTTTAGTGCATCGTATTGATAGGCCTACTTCGGGTTTAGTTATTTATGCTAAAACGAGTAAAGCGCTTTCTCGGTTGACTCAAATGGTTAAAAATAGGGAAATCCAAAAAATTTATTGGGCAGTGGTGCCAAAAGAAATGATCCCTTTGGAGCAGAAATTGCTACACTATCTCCGTAAAAATGAAAAGAATAATAAAACTACAGTTTTCGAAAGGCTTACGGAAGGGGCTAAAGAGGCTATTCTCTATTACAAGGTGATTAAAACCTTAGATCAGTATTATTTATTGGAAATTGATCTTGAGACAGGAAGGCATCACCAGATAAGAGCGCAGTTGTCTAAAATAGGAATTCCTATTAAGGGGGATCTAAAATATGGTGCTCAGCGATCAAATCCAGATGGTGGAATTCATTTGCATGCCAGAAGGCTTAATTTTAATCATCCCGTTACCCAGCAACCTCTTGAAATCATAGCGCCCACCTCCTCTCGGGATAGTGTTTGGAAAGCCTGTGAAAATTAATTTGTACTTAAGAAATACATAAAAAAACTCTAATCCTCCAGGTTAGAGTTTTTTTATGTATAATTTATATCTGTTTATATCTGTATTAATAGATAATATATCTACTGAATAAAATATATGAAGATTTAAACTTAATTTAATTTGCGTATTTGTAAATAAATTACATAGATTTGCGTTTCGTTTGTTAATTTAATTTTAAAGGCATGTTTGTGTTGAGACAAGCTATCGCTGAAGATGGTAAATATGCACAGATGATCTGTGATGAAATGAGAAATTCTGCCAAGATTCGAGGAACCGGAATCGCTGAGCGTACGCCCGAATATATTCGCAATAAAATGCGTCAGGGTAAAGCTGTAATTGCTTTTTCTGAGGAAGGTTTGTGGGCAGGGTTTTGCTATATTGAAGATTGGACTGGTGAATTTGTTGCAAATTCAGGGCTTATCGTCAATCCTATTTTTAGGAAAAATGGCTTGGCTCGTCAGATAAAACAAGCTGTATTCAATCTGTCTCTTCAGCAATACCCTGAGGCCAAGATTTTTGGGTTAACGACAGGTTTAGCCGTAATGAAGATTAATAGCGAACTAGGCTACCAACCGGTAACTTACTCTGAATTGACCCAGGACGAAGGCTTTTGGAGTGGTTGTAAGAGTTGCGTAAATTATAACATATTAATAAGCAAAAATCGTAAAAATTGCCTCTGCACGGCAATGCTATATCAACCTAAAAATAAATCCCAAGAAGAATGAAAAAAAAAGTAATCTTAGCCTATAGCGGTGGGTTGGATACCACCTACTGTGCATTATATCTCTCCCGTGTATTAGAGTACGAGGTACATGCTGTAACCATCAATACGGGCGGGTTCACTAGAGTAGAATTAGATGAAATTAAGCAAAGAGCCCTCTCTTTAGGAGTTGTCTCTTATACGTGTATCGATAGTGTGGTAGAATACTATGAATCATGCCTTAAATATCTTCTATTTGGAAATGTACTAAAAAATAATACCTATCCATTGTCAGTAAGTGCAGAGAGGACAATCCAGGCTAAGTTGATTGCAGAACATGCATTGAAGGTGGGGGCTCATGCCATCTGTCATGGGAGCACCGGAGCGGGTAATGATCAGATTAGGTTTGATGT
This sequence comes from Elizabethkingia argenteiflava, assembly GCF_009904105.1. Classification (GTDB taxonomy): domain Bacteria; phylum Bacteroidota; class Bacteroidia; order Flavobacteriales; family Weeksellaceae; genus Elizabethkingia; species Elizabethkingia argenteiflava. Next base: position 6,743 of record NZ_JAAABJ010000641.1, read on the forward strand.
TGCCTTCCACGTTTTAGCACCTCATATGAAAATTATAACGCCTATTAGGGATTTGAAACTGAGCCGAGAAGAAGAGATGGCTTTTTTAAAGGAAAATAAAGTAGATATGAATTTTGAAAAAGCTAAATATTCTATTAATAAAGGCTTATGGGGAACTTCCGTAGGAGGGAATGAAACCTTGACTTCAGATCAATACCTCCCAGAAGAAGCCTTTCCTTCTCAAGTGCATAAAACAACATCGGAGCAGCACACTTTGCTTTTTGACAATGGAGAATTGGTAGGCGTAGATACAGAGGTTTATAACCATCCCATTAAAGCCATTAAAAAGCTCGAAGAATTAGCCTCTCCTTTTGGTATAGGTAGGGATATACATGTTGGAGACACTATTATTGGGATTAAAGGAAGGGTTGGATTTGAGGCCTCTGCAGCATTAATTGCGATAAAAGCTCATCATTTACTCGAAAAGCATACCCTATCCAAGCACCAGCTGGCCATTAAGGATCAGTTGGCAGTGGTATACGGAAACTGGCTACACGAGGCGATGTTTCTTGATCCGGTAATGCGAAATATTGAAACCTTCTTTAAGCATTCACAATCCAGTGTGAGTGGTAAAGTTTTTATGACATTTTTACCCTATCGTTTTATTTTAAATGGAGTGGAGTCTCAATTCGATTTAATGTCAGATCAATTTGGGCAATATGGTGAGAACAATAAAGCTTGGACAGGAGAAGATGTGAAGGGTTTTTCAAAAATTATGGCAAATGCTTTAACCATATATCATCAAATCAATCCCGGATATGGACAATAAAATCAGAGCAGGTATTGTTGGGAGTACAGGTTATACAGGAGGTGAGTTGATAAGGCTATTACTCGTTCATCCGCAGGTGGACTTGGTTTTTATGCTGAGCAGAAGCGCTGCAGGAAATAAAGTTTCTAGCATTCATTCCGATTTATTAGGGGAGACGGATATGGTGTTTACCTCCGAATTAAAAGTTGTGGATGTCCTTTTTTTATGCCTTCCCCATACAGAAAGTAAGCTTTGGCTAGAGCGCAATTATATTTCTGCACAAACCAAAATAATTGATTTGGGAAACGACTTTCGCTTAGATCCCGAATTTTATACCAGAAATTTTGTCTACGGATTGCCGGAGTTGCACAGAGAGAAAATAAAAACAGCCCAGGAAGTGGCCAATCCAGGGTGTTTTGCATCGGCTATTCAGTATGCCCTTCTCCCTCTGGCTAAGAATAAATATTTAAACGGGGTATTTGTAACGGGTATAACGGGCAGCACAGGAGCAGGCATACAACCCCAAGCGACCACACATTTTTCGTGGCGTAATGATAATGTTTCAGCTTATAAGGTGCTGGAACACCAACATACAGGAGAAATAAAGAAAAACCTGGAAGTTTTAAATCATAAGGAGGTTAAACTTTATTTTGTCCCCTGGAGAGGAGATTGGGCACGAGGTATTTTTGTGAGTGCTACTTTAGAGTGTTGTCAATCGCTAAATGAACTGTATGCCTTGTTTGAATATTTTTATCAAGATCATCCTTTTATAGGTGTTTCTAGAGAGAATATTTCAATGAAGCAGGTAGTGAATACGAATAAGTGCATCATACAGCTCGAGAAAAAAGAAGAGGTCTTAGTGGTACATTCGGCCATTGATAACTTATTAAAAGGAGCTTCAGGACAAGCGGTTCAGAATATGAATTTAATGTTTGGTCTTCCTGAAGATACAGCATTACACCTAAAACCATTAGCTTATTAAAAAATGAATTTATTTGAGGTATATAGTCTTTTTGATCTTACACCAGTGAAATCGCAAGGGTGTTACTTATGGGATGAAAAAGGTGATAAGTATTTAGATTTATATGGGGGTCACGCCGTGATTTCGGTAGGTCATTCCCATGCTTATTATATCAAGGCGATTACGGATCAACTGAATAAAATTGGATTCTATTCTAATTCGGTACATATCCCTATACAAGCCCATTTAGCAGTATTGTTAGGAGAATTAAGTGGTTATCCCGATTATCAATTTTTCATGTGTAATTCAGGAGCTGAAGCCAACGAAAATGCACTTAAACTGGCTTCCTTTCATACAAATAAAAAAAAGGTGATCGCCTTTCGTCACTCTTTCCATGGGCGGACTTCTGCAGCGGTAGCAGCCACCGATGATGTCAGTATAGTTTCGCCACTTAACCAAACAGAAAATATTGTATTTGTAGGCTTTAATGACGCAGAAGCTTTAGAAAAAGCATTTGCTAAATATGAAGTTTCCGCAGTTATTATTGAAGGCATTCAGGGGGTGGGTGGAGTAAGGATTCCGACGACCTCATTTTTGAAGAAAATAGAAAATTTATGTCATCAATACGATGCTCTATTTATTGTAGATGAAATTCAGTCTGGGTATGGAAGGACAGGTAAATTTTTTGCCCACCAGTTTTCAGGAGTAAGGCCTCATATTATTACTGTTGCAAAAGGTATGGGAAACGGGTTCCCGGTGGCAGGGGTTCTTATTTCCCCTCATATTAAGGCTAAAAAAGGGATGTTGGGAACCACCTTTGGGGGTAATTATTTGGCATGCGCAGCCTCTTTAGCTGTATTAGAAATTATACAACGTGAAGAGCTCATACAAAATGCTCAAAAGATGGGAGTGTATCTCTTGGATCATCTTAGGACAATTCCCCAAATAAAAGAGATTCGGGGACGTGGTCTTATGGTAGGTATAGAACTATTACAGCCTTGTGATGAAATTCGGAGACAGCTGCTATGGAAGCATAAAATTCTTACTGGAAATGCCGCTCAGAAAAATACCCTAAGAATTTTACCTTCCTTATCGGTATCCGAAATAGAAATTAATCAATTTATTAAAGCTTTAAAAACCGAACTGAATGGCTGATTTACAAAAATTCACCTGTGTAAAGGATATTTATAATCTATCTCAAGCACTCCAAGAATGTATAGAGATAAAGAAGAATCCCTTAGCCACACCTGATGTGGGTAAAGGGAAAACTGTAGGGCTTATTTTTTTAAATCCCAGTCTTCGTACCCGTATTAGTATGCAGAAGGCTTGTCAGAATTTAGGATTCAACTCTATCGTGATCAATGCGGGTCAGGATGCTTGGACTTGGGAGTTAGAGGAAGGTATGGTAATGAATGGTGTTGGCGTAGAGCATATTAAAGATGCAGCAAAAGTATTAAGCGAGTATTGCGATGTAATAGCCATTCGTTGTTTTCCATATCTGAAGAATAGAGAAGAAGACGCCCAAGACCGTATACTTAATCAATTTATAAAGTATGCTTCTGTACCTATTATTTCCTTGGAATCGACGACTCGTCACCCTCTGCAAAGTTTTGCTGATATGCTTACCATTAAAGAAAATTGGCTTGAGAGTAGAAGGCCTAAAGTAGTACTTACCTGGGCTCCCCACATCAAGCCTATAGCGCATTCTGTGGCCAATTCTTTTTGTGAGTGGATAAAAGAAATTGATGCTGAAGTTGTGGTAGCTTGCCCTGAGGGTTATGATTTGGATCCGCAATATACTCAAGGCTTAATGATTACTCATAAGCAAGCAGAAGCCTTAAAAGGAGCTGATTTTATCTATGTTAAGAATTGGTCTTCTTTTCATCTTTACGGAGCTACTCCTGAGGTCGATGAGGATTGGCAGTTGACAGCGGATAAACTTAGAGAATCTCCCACGGCCAAAATTATGCATTGTCTTCCGGTTAGAAGAAATGTAGAGATCGATGATGAGGTTCTGGATAGCGAGAATGCTTTAATTTATAAACAGGCTGCTAATCGGCTGGTAACTGCGCAGTGGGTTCTTAAAAATATTGTATAAACATGAAAGGTTCATTATATATCGTTAAGATAGGGGGGAATATTATTGATGATAAGAAAAAGCTCAGCTCTTTTTTAAAGGATTTTTCCACTATAAAGGAGCCGAAAATATTGGTTCATGGAGGGGGAAAAATAGCTACAGAAATTGCGGCTAAAATGCAGATTCCGCAGCAAGTATATGAAGGACGCCGTATTACGGATGCTGAAACTTTAAAATTGGTAACGATGGTTTATGCTGGGCTTATCAATAAAAATATAGTAGCAGCTTTGTCGGCATACGGAGTTTCGGCGATAGGACTTTCGGGTGCAGACGCGAATAGCGTTAAGGCGTATAAAAAACCTGTAGATAAGATTGATTTTGGTTTTGCAGGCGATATAGTGGCTGTGAATTTCGAAAAAATTGCGAAACTTTTGGAGTTGGGTCTGATTCCGGTATTTTGTGCGGTCACTCATGATGGGAGAGGACAGTTGCTCAATACCAATGCAGATGTAGTGGCCTCTTGTATTGCAGGAGCAATGACGGCATATTATAAAAGTTTTTTGTATTACTGTTTTGAGAAAAGAGGAGTGCTAAAAGATCCTGATAATAATAGTTCTGTTATTCCAGAGATTAATATGGATGTTTATTCTAAGTTGAGAAGAGAAGGAAAAATTTTTCAGGGGATGATTCCTAAACTCGATCAGGCATTTTCAGCATTACAAAAAGGAGTAAAGTCTGTTTATATTTTACAAGGAGAAGATCTTAGGTCTTCTATTTTAAATCTCCGAACGCATGGAACTAGAATTACAATATAATCAGATAGAGCTATTGTTTCAGGAAGTACTAGAGCTCCTTAAGCAATTAATAGAAACACCTTCTTTTAGTGGAGAGGAAGAACATACGGCTTCTTTGATAGGGGATTTTCTTAAAGCTAAAGGCATTTCCTATCAGAGAGCCGGAAATAATATCTGGGCTCAGAATCTTTATTTTGATAAAACAAAGCCCACTATTTTATTGAATTCCCATCACGATACGGTAAAACCTAATAAGAGTTATACTCGCGATCCATTTAAAGCTATAGAGCGGGAAGGGAAGTTGTATGGATTGGGAAGTAATGATGCAGGAGGCGCTTTGGTGGGCCTGATCGCTACTTTTTTATATTTTTACTCCAATAAAAACTTACGCTACAATATCATTCTCTCTGCTACAGCTGAAGAAGAAATCTCCGGAGAAAATGGTGTGGCTTCTATTTTACCTCAGTTAGGAAGTTTAGACTTTGCTATTGTAGGAGAGCCTACCGAGATGCAATTAGCCATTGCTGAAAAAGGACTTTTGGTATTGGATTGCGTAGCAAAAGGAACGCCCTCCCATGCAGCGCATGTAAATACGGATAATGCTATTTACAATGCTATAGAAGATATTGAAAGGGTTAGAACTTATGAGTTTCCCAGAGTCTCCCCATGGTTGGGTAAAGTAAAGATGACTGTTACGATGTTAAATGCTGGTCGTCAGCATAATGTAGTTCCGGATGAGTGCCGTTTTACAATCGATATAAGAGTAACGGATCAGTACACTAATCGAGAGGTTTATGAAATGATCAAAAAGCATTTAAAATCACAAGTGGAACCCAGATCTCTTCGACTAAACTCCTCGTCTATTTCGGAAGATCACCCTATTGTAAAGGCAGGTATTGGATTAGGAAGAAAGTGTTACGGTTCTCCTACCTCATCCGATCAGGCTGTAATTCCTTTTCCGTCCATAAAATTGGGCCCCGGCCTCTCTACCCGCTCTCATAGCGCAGATGAATATATTTTCCTTTCGGAAATAAAAAAGGGAATAGAGCTTTATATTAAAATTTTAGAAAACATTATTTATTAAATTTTATGAAACTTTGGGATAAAAATATAAAATCTTCAGAAAAGGAATATGCTAAGATTATTGAAGCTTTTACTATCGGTAGTGATCGTAATTTTGACCTACAATTGGCAGAGTATGATATTAGAGGGAGTTTAGCCCATGCTGAGATGTTATCTCAGATAGGGCTACTTACACTAGCCGAATGGACAGTTTTGAAAACGGCGCTATTGCAGATGTTGAAGAAAGTTAAAGAAGATGATTTCTCTATAGCACCTGGAATAGAGGATATACACTCTCAGATAGAATTTGAGCTGACACAAAGCGTAGGTGAGGTAGGAAAAAAAATCCACAGTGCGCGCTCTCGTAATGATCAGGTTTTGGTCGCGATAAAGCTTTATTTAAAAGATGAAATTAGAAAAATAGCCATTTTCTCAGAGCAGTTGTTTAAGAGATTGCAGGGGCTTAGTGAACAGCATCGTCATCATCTAATGCCCGGATATACACATTTTCAGTTGGCGATGCCTTCATCTTTTGGGCTCTGGTTTGGAGCTTATGCAGAGTCTTTAACAGATGATTTAGAATTGCTCTTGGCCGCCTATCGTGTATGTAATAAAAATCCTTTAGGATCAGCAGCCGGATTTGGATCTTCTTTTCCGATCGATCGAGAATTTACTACTGAAAAATTAGGCTTTAAGACACTTAACTACAATGTGGTTTATGCACAGATGACCCGAGGAAAGGTGGAAAAAATTGTAGCGATGGCCTTGGCAAATCTAGCAGCCACCTTGGGTAAATTTTCATACGATGTATGTTTATATATGAATCAGAATTTTGGATTTATAAGTTTTCCAGAGTCTCTTACTACAGGAAGTTCTATTATGCCTCATAAAAAAAATCCGGATGTTTTTGAATTGGTGAGGGCAAAAGCTTCAAAAATACAGGCTTTACCCAATGAGCTTAGCCTGTTGATAAATAATTTACCCTCGGGGTATCATAGGGATTATCAGCTCACCAAAGAAATTTTGTTTCCAGAGATTGATAATCTTAAAAATTGTCTCCAAATATTAGATTTTATGCTACAACATATTATGATAAAAGAAAATATTCTGCAAGATGAAAAATACAAATATCTATTTAGTGTGGAGGCTGTAAATCGTGAAGTATTATCTGGTATGGCATTTCGAGAAGCCTATAAAAAAATTGGTATTGAAATTGAGCGGGATCAATTCCATCCTCATGATTCGCTTGCACACACGCATATAGGAAGTATGGGCAACTTAGCTACAGAAAAGATAAAAGAAAATTTTTATAAGATTTTTAATAAGATTTTTCAATAGAAATCCTCTGAATTGGGGATTTTAAACGCGGTTTCTTTTTTAATCTCTGTCATGACGATACTGCTGTGGTATTGTCCGATGTTGGGGAGGTTGGAAATGGTATTGATAATAAATTTATTGTAGCTATCAATATCGGTAGCCACAACCTTTAGCATATAATCATAATTTCCGGAGACACTAATGGTCTCTACGATTTCTGGAATATCTTTTATAGCTTCTTCAAATTTCATCAAGGCTTGTTTGGATTGCTCTTTTAAAGTCACATTACAGTAGGCCGCTACTTTTAAACCTATTTTCTGGCGGTCTATTAAAGCGACGTATTTACTGATAATACCCGACTCTTCCATATTTTTTATGCGCTCATAAGTAGGTGTAAATGAAAGTTGTATACGGGAAGCAATTTCTTTAACCGATAATTTTGCGTCTTGTTGAAGAATTTCCAGAATTTGCTTATTTTTATCGTCTAGGTGATATTTCATTTTTCTTTTGTATTATGGGCGAAAGATAGTAAAATTATCTTTTATTTAATAAATACAGTATGAAAAATTAATATTTTAAGCGAATGTTGTTATTTTTAGTCTCTGTATGTGGAAGATAATCTTCTTCTTTTGCTAATTTATTTTTGGTGGGTACTTTATAATTGATAGAAAGACCAAAATTTCTGGTATCATATTTATCATGTAATATAACGCCAGGTGTTTCATTAGTGGTGCGAAAAGACATTCTATTGCGGTTAAAAATATCGTTGACGAAAAGAGCAATTGTCAATTTATCACGATTAAGTTTTTTTGATAATGTAAAGTTTAAATTGTTGTTAATAGGGAAAATGGGTTTGAAGTAATAGTAATTTCCTTTGGTGATATAGCTGTAAGACGCTATGAGTCGAATATTTTTAGGTAAAATAAAGTGTCCGGTCACATTAAAATTCCATAAGCCGTCTGAAGGTGTTATATTTTGTATTTTCTGAAATTGGTATCCACCATAAATATAGATGAAGTTAACTTTGTCAGGATTAAAGTTGAGCTTCATAATTTCATGTAAAGAGTGAGTGAACAACATCAGTGATAAAGGAACCCCTATATTTAAATTATGCTGTTTTAGACGATCAATATTCGTATTAGTATATAAAATTTTATCTCCCTCTCTTTTTACATACTCGACAGCCTGATTTTTTATTCTCCCTAAATTGTAGCTAATAAAAGCATAATCGAAGACGCTCATTTTTGCTTCTATATTATCATATAAAGTAGGGCTTAAGAAAGGATTTCCTATAAAGTCTACATTGGATCCCTGATAGTTTATATTATTAGGGTTTAAAAAAGAGATATCGGGAAGGCTTATTTTTTTACTGTAATTGAGGTTAAGCTTGATAGCTTGTGTAAAATTATATTGTATACGGGCATTTGGAAATAGCTTACTCTTTTTTAAAGCTGGGAGCTTTTCAGATGTTCCTTCTTTTTTTAGTACCGTGGTACCATAAATATCATAGCTTTCTGCGCGTATGCCTGCCGTGAAATCAAAATTTTTATATTTTGATATCACTTCGCTATACATTGATGTACTCTGTCGGTGATAGTCTAGATTCTTTAATGATGCCTTTAGGGTTTTATAATCTAGCTTTTCATATGTTCCCCCCAAATTTATTTTTCCTCCATCTAAAATAGGTATAGGTTGAGTATAGTCTACCTTGAAGTTGTAAATATTTTGATAGACTTTATTTTCTGGATAAACAAAAGTTGAATGATTAGGAGATGTAAAATAAGAGGATTGTCTAAATTGATTTCTATAATTGGTATAGCTGAAGGTAACATCCAGCTTTTGATCAGGATTGTTAAACTTTTTCTGATAGTTTACTACCCCTTCGTGACGGTAACTTAGATTTTTACTATTTCCGGTATCTTGAAAAATATCGGCTACTTTATTCACTATTTGTATGCCGGAAGCCTGTATGTCGTTTTTGTCATGAGACGGGTTAAAATTATAATTCAATAATAGAAGGTCTTTTCCTATATTAAAACGCAAGTATAGTTTGGTAAAATACCCGCGTAGATAACGATCATAGAAACTGTTTAAAATATCATCCGCTTGTGAAATTCTAAAAGATTCGCGGTAGCTATGTCCTGCAGTTAATTGCCATCCCATCCATTTGTTTCTAGAGCTGAGGGCGATATTGTTATTGAGCGTATTTCTAAATTTATCGTAATTTGAAAATCTATAATTGGTAGAATAAGTGGCTGTTAGGTAGTTTTTAGCGCTGTGATGGGTTATAATATTAAGGATAGCTTGGCCTGCTGTAGCTGGAAATTCGGCACCGGGTTGGGTGATGACTTCTATTTTATCTATAGAGTTGGCAGGCATACCTTCCAGAAAGGAAATTAATTCATTTCTCGAAATATTGAGGGGTTGACCATCCATATATATTGACAGTTGCTTGCCCTGATAGATAATCCCGGCCATATCGCTGACCAAAATTCCCGGGAGTTGTTTGATTCCTTCTAGTGTTGAACCCGAGGAGAGGTGAGGCTGACCCGATAAATTAATGATTGTGCGATCAGGTTTGTACTCTACGGGTTTTTGAATTTTTGTGATATGAACGTGCTGTATTTCTTTATCTGTATTATTGAATATTTGCGGAATATCAGGTGTATCCCGTTGTTGTGCAAAGGTAGAAACACTAAACGATATAATCCCTGCAAATATAAGATGAGACCTTTGCATAATTTGAATTTATAATATTTTAATTTTTGTGCTTTACTTGTAGAGTATAGCTCATAGAAGCCGTACATTCTTTTTCTTATGTGTTTTTACCTTATATGGGTATGGCGCTTTAATAATCGTATAGGCTTTCCTAAATAGAGGATAAAACCCAATTAAACATAGACTTATCTTTTCAAAGAGAGACAAAAAATTATATATAGGGGGTGTCTTTAAATGCATGTATTGTACAAAAGGATATTTTTGAGTGTTTAGCAGTCAGTTTGTACGATAACGTTAAAGTTAGTTTGCTAAAAATAACATTTTGCATTTATGATTGTTGATTTGAATACAGAAGGCTTTGTTTTTTTCATCATTGTAAGAAGTGCTTTAATTATTGAATCTTGAATGGCGTAGAAAAAATTTAGATTTACATTATTTTGTTAATATATTTTCACATGTGTGTTTTTTTATAAAAAACTGTTTTATTGCAAGTTACAAAAGAATTTTAAAAAATTTGCAATAAAACAGCATAAATTTAATTAAGATATTAACGGCGTTTTTTCTTTATCAATTTAAAACTTATATGAGGATGAGATACTGAAGATGTTAAGACATAAATCGTTATTTTCTAATGTAAATTGGATTTTTTGATTAAAAAAAACTGTCTCTTAAGAGACAGCTTTAGTAGTATACAGGGCATGGGTCAACCAGAAATAGAGACTTATGATCCTTGTTGTTTGATGAGATTCAGAGCAGATCCTGCTTTAAACCATCCAATTTGTCCTGCGTTATAAGTATGATTTGCCAAAATAATATCTTTGGATCCATCTGCATGTACGATCTCTATTTGTAGGGCTTTTTCCGGAGCAAATTGATCTAAATCTAAGAAATTGAAGGTGTCGTCTTCCATAATTTTATCATAGTCATCCTTGTTAGCAAATGTTAAAGCTAACATACCCTGCTTTTTGAGGTTGGTTTCATGAATACGGGCGAAAGATTTTACCAGTACTGCTCTTACACCCAAATGTCTAGGTTCCATGGCGGCGTGCTCTCTGGAAGAGCCTTCTCCATAATTTTCATCGCCTACTACAATGGTGGGCACATTGGAAGCTTTGTAAGTTCTCGCAGAAGCGGGAACTTCCATAAATTCACCCGTTAATTGATTTTTAACCTTATTGGTTTCCATACTGTAGGCATTTACGGCACCGATTAACATATTGTTAGAAATGTTATCGAGGTGACCTCTATATTTTAACCAAGGTCCTGCCATAGAAATATGGTCGGTAGTACATTTGCCAAAAGCTTTAATTAATAATTTGGCTCCTGTTATATTTTTACCATCCCATGGCTTAAATTCTTCTAATAGTTGAAGGCGATCAGAATCCGGAGATACCATCACATTCACTGAGGAACCATCCTTAGCAGGGGCTATATATCCCGCATCTTCTACATCAAAACCTTTAAGTGGGAGTTCATATCCTTGTGGTTCATCTAGTATTACTTCCTCTCCTTCTTTATTGATCAGTTTATCTTTTCGTGGGTCAAAATCTAATCTTCCGGCTATGGCAAGTGCTGTTACAATTTCAGGGGAGCCTACAAAGGCATAGGTATTAGGGTTGCCATCAGCTCTTTTTGAAAAGTTTCTGTTAAAAGAGTGAACAATTGTATTTTTCTCTTGTTTTTCTGATCCTTCGCGTGCCCATTGGCCGATACAAGGGCCGCATGCATTTGCAAACACCTTACCTCCAATTTTAGAGAAAGTATCTAAAAGTCCATCTCTTTCTACCGTGTAGCGTACCAATTCGGACCCCGGAGTAATGGTGTATTCTGCCGCGGCAACTAATCCTTTTTCGATGGCCTGATTGGCAATTGAAGCGGCTCTTGAGATATCTTCATAAGAAGAGTTGGTGCAAGAGCCTATCAGCCCCACTTCCACTTTTGTAGGCCATCCATTTTTCTGAGCAATCTCTTTGATTTTGGATATAGGCGTATAGAGATCCGGGGTAAAAGGACCGTTTAATGCAGGTTCTAATTCATCTAGATTGATTTCGATAAGTTGATCGTAGTATTGAGCAGGATCATTGTATACCTCTTGGTCAGCTCTTAGGTGATGGGCAATGGCTTCTGCTCCGGTAGCTACATCTTCTCTACCAGTAGCTTTTAGGTATTTAGCCATATTGCTGTCAAAAGCAAAGATGGAGGTAGTAGCGCCAATCTCTGCACCCATGTTACAGATGGTTCCTTTTCCAGTACACGAAAGAGATTCTGCTCCCTCTCCAAAATATTCAACAATAGCTCCTGTACCTCCTTTTACGGTCAATATCCCCGCAACTTTTAGAATAACATCTTTAGGAGAGCACCATCCGCTTAATTTACCCGTGAGTTTGATTCCGATCATCTTCGGGAATTTAAGTTCCCATGGCATACCCGCCATTACATCTACCGCATCTGCACCGCCTACGCCAATGGCGATCATACCTAAACCTCCAGCATTTGGAGTGTGGGAGTCGGTTCCGATCATCATCCCTCCTGGGAAAGCATAATTTTCTAAAACAACTTGGTGAATAATACCCGCACCTGGCTTCCAAAAGCCAATACCATATTTATTAGAAACGGATTGAAGAAATTGATAAACTTCATTATTTTTACTTTCAGCTTGCTGAAGATCTTTGTCTGCTCCAACTCTTGCCTGGATAAGGTGGTCTGCGTGTACAGTAGAAGGTACAGCTACTTTTTTCTTGCCTGCTTGCATAAATTGCAATAAAGCCATTTGTGCGGTAGCATCCTGCATGGCAACTCTATCCGGAGCAAAATCTACGTAAGATTCACCGCGCTTGAAAGATGCGGGAGTTTGCGTTGAAAATAAGTGGGAACATAAAATTTTCTCTGAATAGGTGAGAGGCCTTCCCATAAACGCTCTTGCTGCATTTACTCTATTTTCAAAATCAGAATAAACGCTTTTGATCATATCCAAATCAAAGGTCATATGCTAAAAGTTTTTTATACGTTAACACCCTCAACTCGTCTTTATTTTAAAAGTTGAGAGCACACAAAATTACGAATTATATATTGTCTTTTAGAGGATATATAATTTAGAATGCTTATAAATATAATAAAAAAAGTCTATTTTTTACTATATTTACCACCCAAATAGCACTCTTAGCCTTTATTATAAAGGAGAATGAGCGGTTTTGGCAACAACTTGGTATATAGATATTTATTGTGAACAAGAGATGAGACTAATTTTTAAAGATCGTTTTATGTTTAGATTATCGATGCTGTTGCTGTTAGGGGTAAGCATTTATGTTTTCTATCGCTATAATCCAGAGAATAATGATTTTTTTTGGAAATGTCCTTTCAGGCAGATCACGGGTTATGATTGCCCAGGTTGTGGTAGCCAGCGGGCATTACATGCGTTGTTACATGGAAATTTGAAGTTGGCATTTTCTTATAATGCCTTGTTTGTAATGGGACTTGCCTATTTGGCTATGGGTTGGTTAGTGCAATCTCCAGCTGGAGCCGCAAAGTTTCCCAAATTAAGAAGTCTCTGGTTCAGTCAGAAAACGATTGTGATTCTCTTGGGTGTAATTATTATTTTTGGAGTGGCTAGAAATTTATAAATTATAAAATCCTATCAATACATAAAAGTGTCGAATAAGTTTCTATTAATAAAAGGCATAATGAATAAGTTTTTCTCTTCACTATTCACTGTGGCAAGTTTCTTATGGGTATATGCAGGGCCCGCAAAAGAAATTGGAGGTTTTCCAGTCGAAAAAACGATGCCTCCTGATAAGCCTATACCAGAATTAATACCCTTTTTTAAAAATGGTAAATTTGGATATATAAATATTTTTCGAAAGGTAGTTATTCCACAAAAATTTGATTTAGCGCTGTTTTTTAAAGAGGACTGTAACTTGTTACAAGCGGCCGATCATAGATTAAGAAAGTTTGGTTCTATGGACTATGCTACAGTGGAGATTAATGGTGTTGCTTATAGAATTAATCGTGAAGGGAAGATCGTATATCGATATAGGGCTTATGATTTGGGACGGTGTATAACAGAGGTTCAAATTCCCGCTTATATCACCTATGAGGATATGACCGGACATTATGGATTGGCAAAAAAGGATGGTTTAGGTTTGGCCGATACCTCACAGGTTTATATTCCGGCTCAATATCAATATTTATACGTAATGGATTCTGAGGATATTGATGACCCGATGATTATCGCTATCCGAAATAATAAATACGGTGTAATCGATAAGCATAATAATATTGTGATAGATTTTAAGTATGAGGACATTAAAAAAAATCTCTCTTGGAAGGAGGCTCATTTATTTGAGGTCAGCAAAGATGGACGCCGATATTTCTTTATGGATAAGCGTTCTAATATTTATTCCTATTCTTATTAAAAAATAATATTTTTTGTTTTAGCTTTGTAATGTTTAAAAAGGGGTGCCTTAATGGGCTGAGAAGATACCCTCTGAACCTGGGCAGGTTATGCTGCCAAGGGAATTTAAGTGTACAAAGGCTTTAGCCCGTATTGATGCATCCTTTTATTCTTTAATTATATTAGAATGAAAGGAATATTTTTTTTATCCGTCTTTAGTCCGGCTGTATTTAGTTTTGCTCAGCAACAAAAAGACAGTATTTACGAAATTGATGAGGTGAAGGTGGTAAAGAAACTGCCCATTACCACCCAGGTGATTAAGATAGAAAAAAAGATTCAAAGAAAGAATCTGGGGCAGGATTTACCTTATTTGTTAAAGAATGAAACAGGCGTAGAGTCTACTTCAGATGCAGGGAATGCGATAGGTTATACCAGTCTTAGAATTCGGGGGGTTGATGGTAGTCGTATTAATGTTATGCTGAATGGGGTTCCTTATAATGATAGTGAATCTCAAAGCAGTTTTTTTGTAAATATGGCCGATGTTACCTCTTCTGCTTCTCATGTTATTATTCAGCGTGGTGTAGGAACTTCTTCCAATGGTACCGCATCTTTTGGGGCAAGTCTAAATATTATCACCCGCGACCCCGAAAAACGAGCATATTTTTCTACACAAAATTCTGTAGGTTCATTTAGTACCCATAAACATTCTTTTGAAATAGGTACAGGCAGTCTTATGGAGGGTAAATTATCTTGGATGGGACGCTATTCGATTATTAAATCAGATGGTTATATTGATCGTGCAGCTTCGGATCTCAGCTCCTATAATTTTTTAGTTCTTTATCAAGCCGGAAATACTAAAATCAGATTTCAAAGTTTCGGAGGAAAAGAAAAAACTTATCAGGCTTGGCAGGGCCTCTCCAGGGAGCAATATCAGCGTAATCCTCGATACAATACCGCGGGTGAGATCTATGATAAACAGGGGAAGGTGACAGGGTTTTATGATAATGAAACCGATAATTATCAACAAAGACATTACCACTGGCTATGGCAACAGCGTTTTAGTGATCAGTGGAATTTCAATACAACGCTTTACTACACCCGTGGTTTAGGCTATTATGAAAATTATAAATCCAATGAAAAACTCAGTAAATATGGGATATCGCCTTTTATAAAGGGTAGCGACACCATTTCCAAAGCTGATGTGATTCGCAGAAAATGGCTGGATAATGATTTCTATGGTCTGGTCTCAGAGTTAAACGGGCGCTTTCGTCGTTGGGATCTTAATTTTGGATTAATTGTAAATCAGTATGAGGGCAGACATTATGGTCAAGTCATAAAGGCTCAGTATGTTGCTGATATTGCTTTACCTTATGAGTACTATAGAAATAAGGCTACTAAGAATGAGGCTTCTAGTTATGCCAAGGCTTTATATCGGTTGGGCAAACTTCAAATATTTGCCGACTTACAACTTCGCAATATTCATTACCATTCCAATATTATAAAGGCTAGTGCAGGAGAAACCCCGTTTTTTAATGAAAAATATATGTTTTTTAACCCTAAGTTAGGGGTTAACTACTCTTTGAAGGAGGGGACATTTTATCTCTCCTATGCTCAGGCTCATCGAGAGCCTGCCCGCGGTGACATCTTGAATAATCCAGACGTGAGACCAGAAATTCTGCATGATTTTGAGTGGGGATATAATAAAGATTTTGGTGATTTATCGCTCTCCGCGAACACTTATTATATGCTATATAAAGATCAGTTGATTCTTACGGGAACACTCAATGATGTAGGGGCAGCCTTACGTCAGAATATACCGAACAGCTATCGTGTTGGGCTTGAACTGGGGGGAAGCTATGTTTTTACCGAAAAATTTAATGCCTTGATGAATGTTAGCTTTAGTCAGAATAAAAATAGAAACTATATTGTTAACATTTCAAAGGGCGAGATTAAAAATTTAGGAACTACCAATATCTCATTTTCACCTAGTTTTATGGGCAATATTACTTTGAATTATTTACCTATAAAAGATTTGCAACTCTCCTGGGTGAATAAGAAAGTGGGATCTCAATATTTAGATAACTCACAATCGGCAGAACAAAAGTTAAAACCCTATTATTTATCAGATTTTATAGCGAGTTATCATGTGGTCGTAGGAAAAATTGAGATAGACTGTAGTTTGTTGGTTAATAATTTATTCAATTATAAATATACGAACAACGGTTATGTAGGACCATATTATTATGCACAGGCAGGAACTAATTTATTAGCTGGAATAGCCTTAAAATTTTATTAATTCTTATCTGAATTTCTCTGGAGATTAATCATGCTTTACAGAAAAATGATAACGTTAAAACCCCTTATAGGGGCTGGAAGCCCCCTAATCAGAGTTTAAAAAATTTTGATGAAATTGGAGATTGCTCCCTTGAGGATACTTACTAGCACATTTCAGCTTGGCCATTTTTATTGCTCTTGGGTGAACATTCTATATTTTAGTAATTGCTTACAGTCTAATATAATCGCACTAAAAAAGGGGTATATCGCTCTTTTTAATGGTGGTACATTTCTATTTTAGAATAGTTTTGTGTGAAGTTTTTTGTATAAGATACCCCAAAATGTATTTAAATTACAGAAAGGTTTTTATGGCCCCCAGTATATAGCTTATGTTAGGGGGGATAAATTGTCTATGATCATTTGAGATAAATTTTATCTCAGATGATTAATCTTATAGATTAAATAGTAATTTTGTGTGAGTGAAAAAATGTTGTACATTCAGAATCAGTAATCTAGAGGAATAGAGGGAAACTTATATTAAAGATTTTTATTTTTTATATCCTTTTTTGCTATCCTGTAATAAAATAATAAATTTGCCCATCATGAATATTGCACAGCAAATCATACACGATTTACAAAACCACAAGAAGGTAGAACTTTCGGGCTTAGGTACATTGAGTCTGCTTATTAAGCATGCAGAGGTGGATGAAAAAAAGGGCAAAATACTCCCTCCTAAACAAGAAATTGTATTTTTAGCAGATAAAAAAAATGTAGAGAACACCTATACTCATTATGCTCATGCATGGTTAAAAAAGTTATTCTTAGGTGAGCAGGTGGAGGTCCAAGGCCTGGGGAGTTGGGTAAAGAGGGGAGAAGATATTGTTTTCATTCCAGAAGAAGAAATTTCTGATAGCGCTTTTTATGGTCTTGAGGAGATTCCACTTTCTAAGATCACACGGATTAAAAAAAGTACAGGGGTCAATGCGCCTTCTGAATATAGGCTTTATAAGTCTTTATTATGGGTTTTGTTCTTGATCATATTGATAGCGGGAATTGTCTATTTAGGAATAAACAATAGAAAGCAAATCTTTGGGAAAGTTTCATTTTTAAGGGAAGTTCCTAATAAGATCAAAGTAATTACAAACAAAGTGTTACCTCTTAAAAAGCAACAGGTAGCAGTCCCGCAAAAAAAAGATAGCCTAAAACACGATTCACTACATAAAGCAAGCCAGCACTCGAATTTAAAAAAGTAAAGAAAGAATGAAGAAGAAAAAAAAAGCGTCAGAGTCATTAACTTTAATGACCAATATCGTATTGCCCAATGAGACCAACTCTTTGCGCAATCTTTTCGGAGGAGAATTACTATCTCGAATGGATAGGTGTGCTTCCATATCTGCCTCCCGACATAGTGAAAGAAGAGTGGTAACGGCTTCGGTAAATCATGTTTCCTTTAATGAACCTATCCCAGAGGGAAGTGTAGTGGTCTTAGAATCTAAAGTATCGCGTGCCTTTTCCACTTCTATGGAAGTATATGTGGATGTGTGGTTGGACGATCCTATTCATAGGAAAAAGATACATACCAATACTGGGATCTATACTTTTGTCGCCGTAGATCAATTTAATAAGCCCGTTCCGGTAGCCGAACTTCAACCGGAAACTCAAGAAGAACAAGAGCGCTATAAAGCTGCTTTGAGAAGAAAAGAGCTCAGTCTGATCCTATCGGGCAGGATGAAACCTACAGAATCTATAGAACTAAAAAAACTTTTCGCTGGAGAAGCCTAAGAGAGAGTTTAAGTGTATAGCAAGAGGAGATTATTAACACTACTTTTTCTCCTCGGCTATAGTTTAGATTCTCTTATTGCTGGTGTTAATTAAAAAAAAGATTTTTTAGATGTCTCAACCTTTAATACTTTTACTTGATAAAAACCACCCCCTTATCGTCGATCAACTTTTAGCCGCAGGCTTTAAGGTGGAAGAGGATTATACTTCATCTTATGAGGAGATAAGATTAAAAATACATCTTTATAAGGGGATTATTCTTCGCAGTCGTATTCCCATTGATCAGCAAATTTTAAAAGCTGCTAAGAAATTGAAGTTTGTGGCCCGCGTAGGTGCAGGCATGGAAAATATAGATATTGAGACGGCTACAGCACTGGGAATCAACTTGATCAACTCTCCTGAGGGGAATAGAGACTCCGTTGCAGAACACGTACTGGGGATGCTTCTTATATTAATGAACCGTTTATTTATTGCTTCTGAACAAGTCAAGAGAGGTATTTGGTTACGAGAAGAAAATCGTGGGGATGAGCTTATGGGGAAAACTTTCGGAATCATCGGTTATGGGAATATGGGTAAAGCAGTAGCGAAAAGATTGGCAGGTTTTGGAGTAAAAAAAGTTATTTTTTATGATATTCTGCCCGGACTGGGAGATGAATATGCTCAGCAGGTGGACTTGGAGACTTTACAGCAGGAAGCTGATATTATAAGTTTACATACTCCCCAAACCCCTAAAACCCACTATTTGATAGATGAAGCCTTTATTCAGGACATGAAGAAAAATTTTTATCTGGTCAATACAGCCAGGGGGAAAAATGTGAACACAGCTGCTCTCGTTAGAGGATTGAAATCTGGCAAGGTAAAAGCGGCTTGTTTAGATGTGTTGGAATATGAAAATGCCTCTTTTGAGAATGTGCAAGCGATTGAAAATAAAGACCTTAATTACCTTCTAGATTCAGATAAAGTAATTGTGACCCCTCATATTGCTGGTTGGACCGTTCAAAGTAAAATTAAATTAGCACAGTTTATTGTGAATAAGATATTACAATTAAATATATAATTTACCGTTCTTATTAATTAAAGGATATTTATGACAAGATATAGCGCTTTCTTTTTGGTTTTACTGGTTGCAAATTGTATAGCTTGTAAAAGCGATCACCGACGCATACAGTCTAAAAAAGGAGATGGACAGAGTATCGAGACACTCCCCAATTATAGTAATGTTGATTTGAGTAAAGTCTTTACACCTCAAGATTCAAGAATAGAAAATAAACCAGCGATTATACAAGCCATAGATGAGTATTATCGATACGTATGGGAGCGTGGAAATCTCAGTGGAGGGATTTTAGTAGCTAAAGGAGATGAGATTTTATATGAAAAGTACAGAGGAATTGCACGAGAAGATACTGCACTACCTATAGAGAAAAATGTGGGCTTACACGTAGCTTCTGTAAGTAAACCCATTACGGCTATGGCGGTTATGAAACTAATAGAAGCCGGCAGATTGAAGCTTGATCAGCCCCTGAGCTCCTTATTTCGAGGTTTTCCTTATCCAGATATCACTGTTGAAATGCTTCTTAAACAACGTAGTGGTTTACCTAAATATGAACATTTCTTAGAAAAGGCTCAAGTTTCCAGAGAGCATTATATAACCAATCGCTTTATATTAGATTTTATTATAAAAAATAAGCCAGAATTAGCGCGAAAGCCCAATACAGGTTTTATGTATTGTAATACCAATTATGCTTTGTTAGCATTGGTGGTGGAGAAGCTTACTCAAATGCCTTTTCCTGAGGCGATGCAGGAAATAGTTTTTAAACCTTTGAAGATGAAGCACAGTTTTATTTTTCAGCAAAAGGATATTCCTACGGCCTCACAATCTTTTTATAACAATGGAAAAAAGTATCCTTTGGATTATTTAGATCTCGTCTATGGAGATAAGAATGTTTATACCACACCACGTGATCTCTATAAATTTTCTAAAGCCTTATTTTCTAAAGATTTTTTAACACCCCCTCTTAAAAATCTTATCTTTCAAGCTTACTCGAATGAAAAATCCGGGGTTAATAATTATGGTATAGGCTTCAGAATGAAGCAATTTGTTAATGGAGAGACATTGACTTACCATAACGGATGGTGGCATGGCTCCAACGCGGTATTTGTACACTTGCTAAAATCTAAAACCACTATCATTGCTATTGGCAATAAGTATTCTCCTCGTGTTTATTCCACAGTGGCTTTATCTTGTTTATTTGAAGATTTTCCGATTGAAAAAGAGATTCTTTATAGAGAGCTCGCGAGAATCCCCTCGGCAATGAGAAACCTTTCTTATGTGAGCGAATAAAAATTCGTTAAATTTGCCCCTATGAGAAATCTCTTCTTTTTGTGGTGTATGCTCCTGATGTTTTCCTGTGCTAGAGTAGGAGAGCCTGAGGGTGGCAAAATGGATAAAACACCCCCTCGAGTATTATCATCAAAGCCAGATTCTATGGCTACAAATGTGCCAACCAGCCTAAAGGAGTTAAGAATTAATTTCGATGAATATATAATATTAAAAGATGCTGCTAAACAGCTCATCATCTCTCCCCCTATAAAAAAAATAAAGAAGACCATTCCCTCTTCTATGGCCAATAAATATATCTTGATACAATGGGAAGACACTCTTAAGGCCAATACCACCTATAGCTTTAATTTTGGGAACAGTATTGCCGATAATAACGAAGGGAATATACTCCCCTATTATAATTTTGTTTTTTCAACTGGGGAAAAGATTGATAGTTTGTATGTCAGTGGTTATGTCGACGATATCTTAAAACCAAAAAATAAAAATAAAGAACTTGCAAGTAATGAGAATACTAAGCCTACTGTGGTAGGTCTATATCAAAAAGGAGTAAAGGATTACCGGGAAAAGCCTTATTATATTGGGCAGGTGGATGCTGATGGTTATTTTGAGCTGACCTATCTTGCGGCGGGAGATTATAACCTTATCGCTTTTCAGGATGATAATATGAACAATATTTATGATCCTGGAAAAGAGAAAATTGCTTTTTTATCAGAGCCCTTGCATCTGGATCAAAACATGAAAGGCTTACGTTTGCTGCTCTCCTCTCCCAAGAAGAAATTTAGATATGTAGAGGCAAAAATGATCCCCGGCGGGGTAAACCTGATCTTTGAGGGAAAACCAGACAGTCTCCAGCTTCATACCTTGGGGAATACCCTTTCGGATTATAAAATAAGACATAAACCTAAATCGGACTCTGCCTTTATCTGGATAAACCCTAAAGCGGAAAAACTTACAGAAATTGCATTTAACTTTAGGTTCTCGTATTATAATGCTGAAAAAAAGAAAATTGATACCACCTCTACTTACTATAAGGTGAATCCAAAGGATGAACTAGTGTTAAGTAATCGATCAGGATCTGTTCTTCCACCAGAGAGCGGACTAAGGTTGGGAGCGAATATGGCATTAGACAATGTGGATTTTAGCCAGTGGAAACTTACGACCGATAGTATCACATCTGTGCCCTTTCAAGCAAGAGTCTTAGAGGGTAATCCTTTTGATATTCAGGTTGATGCGTCTTTTATGGCAGGTAAAAAATATAGCCTTAGAGTCCCTAAAGAGAGTGTTTCTTCTTTTTATTATAAAAATTCCAAGCCTATTATTTTTAATTTTGGAATAGGCAAAAATGAGGATTACGGAGCGTTGACGTTCAAGTTGAAAAATGCACCTCAAGCCCCCTTCTGGTTTCAGTTGCTAAATGACAATTTTGAGGTGGTTAATCAACAAAAAGTAGAAGGTAAAACCGAAATCAAAATCAATCATCTCCAGCCTCAGACTTATTCCGTTAGAATACTAGTGGATAACAATAGAAATGGAGTGTGGGATGGCGCTGATTTTGAAACCCATACACAACCTGAAGAGGCATACCTTTATAGAAAGAAAATGGCGGTGAGGCCCCTTTGGAATTTAACTGAAGATTGGGATTTAAAAGATACTTCTCCTCCCTCAACACAGGAAGAACAGGACGAGAATTTAATGCCTTCAGGAAGTGGAATCAGGAGTATAGAAGATCACATGAAGGAAAAATCAGACGAAGGAAAATCAAAAGAAGTCGATAAAAAAGAGCAACAGAATAGGTGGCAAAGAGGGCAAAATCAGGGCTTTACAAACTAGGTTTATGTTAAAAAAGATCCTTTTATGGAGTGTATTGGTTTTTGCGCTCATTCAGTTAATTCCTGTGGACAGGAAGCCAAAGCCTATAGATCGAAAAAATAATTTTGCGGATATACAAAAAACGCCAATACATATTGCAAGTATTTTACGCAAGGCTTGCTACGATTGTCATTCAAATGAAACACAATACCCTTGGTATGCTTATGTGGCTCCCATATCCTGGACGGTCAAGGATCATGTTAACGAAGGAAGAGCGAGATTGAATTATTCTGAATGGTATGGCTATAATGAAGATCAGAAAAAGGGTATTTTGCAGAAGTCGATATCTACTTTGCAACAGCGAACAATGCCTATGGCTGCTTATATGATTAAGCATCCCGAGGCTAACCTTACCCTTACGGATCGAAACTTATTGATTCAATATTTTAAATACTTACTGGATGCAAAAAAGCAAGATGGTATGCAGAATGTAGAACATTTTATACATGAAGTCCAGGGCTCAATAAAAAAATAAAAAGCCCTAGCTAGGGCTTTTATTGGTTTTGCTTAAGAATAAGCCTTATTCTATGCGGTTAGGTATTTTTCGAAAAATTGCCTTTGAGAGCTAAAGGCAAGCTCTTCTAATTTAATATGGTATTTGTTTATCCATAGGGCTTCTGCGATTTCCTCTTCTTCCAAAATAATATCAAATTTGTCTCGCACTTCATATTCAAAGAAAAGATCCATGGTATGGTATACAATACCTTTGAAAGGATAAGTATTCGGAATACTACAGATATATTTCAATCTGCCTTCATCGATTTGTACTTGTAACTCTTCAAATAATTCACGTTTACAGGCCTGTTCTGCTGTTTCTTCAAAGTCTATAAATCCGCCAGCTAGATCCAGCTTCCCCATCTCGGGGTTTTGGTTTCTGCGTGTCAGCAAAATATCGTTTTCATGTTTAATAATTACAGCTACAGCAGCAGCTGTATTATTATAAAAAATAAATTTACACGCGGAGCAATACATTTTTTGTCCATTAAAGGATAAATACTCTTGTGCGCAGCACGGGCAGAAACGTAGATCTAGCATATTTTTATTTATTGTTTAGCATATTTACGACTCCGAGGGTGAAAATCAATAATGGCCGATCGCAAGTGGTCAGTATCCAAGTGGGTATAGACCTGTGTAGTGGTTATACTGGAATGACCTAACAGTTCTTGAATAAATCTAAGATCAGCACCATTTTGAAGGAGATGAGTAGCAAAAGAATGTCGGAATGTATGTGGAGAGATACTTTTATAAATTCCAGCTTTCTCAGCTAATTCCTTTATCATAATAAATACCATTACCCTCGATAGGGGCTTACCCCGGCTGTTCAGGAAAACCACATCCGAACATTTTGGAGCAATTTTCATAAGATTTCTTACATGGGTAATATAGTTGTGAAGTACATTTTGGGTGTAAGTAGCCAAAGGAACCAATCTGATTTTTTTGCCTTTACCTTCCACCCGAATATAGGATTCTTTAAAATTAATGTCGGAGAGCTTAAGATCAATCAGCTCCGATACACGTAGTCCACAGCCATATAGGATCTCAATCATACAAAAGTTTCTTTGTCCGATTGTAGTGGTCTGGTCAATGACAGAAATAAGTTTTTCTACATCTTCAAAACTAAGCGTGTCGGGAAGATATAGACCTAATTTCGGTCCTTCTAACAATGATGTAGGATTCTCCGTGATCATTTCTTCTTCAATAAGATACTTATAAAAAGCCTTTGTAGAGGATACCCATCGAGCTTGAGTTCTTTCGCTAATCCCTTGCTTAGACTGGTGTTGAATAAAGTCTAACAGATGATCATAACTAATAGCTTCTGGAGGGGTACCCTGTAAAAACTCCTGAGCGAAATCCGCCAGTTTTTTTAGATCCCTTATATAGGCATCTAAAGTATTACTGGAAAAATTTTTCTCAAATTTTAAATATTCTGCAAAGTTTTTAATCTGTGTATCCCAATTTTTTTTTTCATTCATGTGTGTGTGTTTTTTGTTTAAAGTTGTTTATTCTAGTTTTGTTTCATGTATCTGTATTATTTCGATTCCTGCTTCTTTTAAAAAATTAAGTCCTTCGTGATCGGAATAGTCGCGGATGTAGACCAAACGCTTTATACCCGATTGATGTATTAGTTTACTACATTCCTTACAAGGGGATAGCGTTAAATATAACGTAGCGCCCTGACAGGTTTGTGTAGAGTTTGCCAGTTTTAGAATAGCATTGGCTTCTGCGTGCAAAACATACCAGTGTGTTTTCCCGTCTTCATCCTCGCAGCAGTTTTTAAAACCAGAAGGTGTACCATTATAGCCATCAGAGATAATAGTTCGGTTATTCACGATCAGAGCACCCACTTGTTTTCTCTTGCAGTAGGATAATTTTGCCCATTCTTTGGCCATACGCAGATAGGCGATATCAAACTTGGTAATCTCTTTACTCATGAGAAGTTGGGTTTTCTTTTCTCTAAAAATGCGGCGACTCCCTCTTTTTTATCCTCCAGTTCAAATAATTGAGCAAACGATTTTATTTCCGTTTCAAATCCATTTTTAGTATCCGAAGCATTTACGGATTGAATCGCTTTGCTTATAGCAAGCGGCGAATTTTTAGCAATTATCGATGCCAATTCTTTTGTTTTATTCATCAGTTCTGATAGGGGAAATATCTCATTCACTAGGCCTATTTCTTTAGCTTTTTGTGCAGAAATCATTTTGGCCGATAAAATGATTTCGTTGGCTAAACCTTTGCCCACCAATTTGGGCAGACGTTGGGTTCCTCCGTAGCCTGGAATAAGACCCAAGGTAACTTCTGGTAGGCCTAGCTTCGAGGTTTCGGATGCGTAACGAATATGACAGGCCAAGGCCAATTCGAGACCGCCCCCTAAAGCAAAACCGTTGATTGCAGCAATCACAGGTTTCTTTAGATTTTCTATTTTGTCAAAAACGAGTGTATGTCCTCTTTTTGCCATCTCCTCGCCCTGCGGTGCTTTATAATCTGCAAACTCTTTGATGTCTGCACCAGCGACAAAGGCTTTATCACCACTTCCTGTGATGATGATCACCTTAACATCGGCATTTTCTTCTGCTTCAGAAATAGCTTTGTTGATATCCAACAAGGTCTGACTATTAAGAGCATTTAAACTCTTGGGTCTGTTGATTTCTATAATCAGAATTTCGCTTTCTCTATTTATCTTAACGTTACTATCTATCATGTCTTACAAAATTTCTTTTTATTAAAACAGAAACAAAAATAATATTTAAAGTTTTATTAAAATATTAATAAATATAATAAAAAAAACCAAACTACAAAATCGAGTTTGGTTGGTCTCTGCACAATCCAATTCTTTTACTGAATGGAATGTTGCATCTGATTCGAATCTATAGTAACGCCTAAGCCTTTTGCAATTCTTATTCCAAGATCAATATTTGCTCTAAAAAAGTGGCAAAGTTGTCGGTTAATAATCAGATCTTTCTTTTCACCTTTTATTCCTTTCATATGCTCCACAATATTGTGAACCAAGTGGGTTTTCTGTTCATCGTCCATCACTTTAGCATATAAAATACCGGGTTGAGTGTAATGGTCATTATCGTCTTCATTTCTATTGAAATAAGCGACGTGGGCACTGTTGAGTTCTTCTTCAAACGGTTTATAATCCTGTTCGGCTTCTATATTGTCAAAGCTATTCGGATAATAATTAGGAGAGTCGCCACTATTAGCCCCCATCCGCATATAGCCATCTCTCTGATAATTGTTGACCTCATAAGGACACGCATTTACAGGGAGCTGGTGAGCGTTAACACCCACACGATAACGATGGGCATCGGCATATGAAAATAAACGTCCTTGGAGCATTTTATCCGGAGAAAAACTGATGCCATCTATCAAATTGCTCGGAGCAAATGTACTTTGTTCTACGTGGGCAAAATAGTTGATTGGGATTTCATTGAGCTCCAGGATGCCCACATCGATTAATTCAAAATCCTCATGTGGCCATATTTTGGTGACATCAAAAGGGTTCCAGCGGAAGTTTTTAGCTTGTTCCTCCGTCATAACTTGGATTTGCATTGTCCATTTCGGAAATTCTCCCTTATCTATGGCATTTACTAAATCCTCTTGAGAGAAATCCGGATTTACACCTTTCATTTCAATAGATTCTTCAAGGGTAAAGTTTTTAATGCCTTGTTGTGTTTTAAAGTGAAACTTTACCCAGGATCTTTCATTTTGGTCATTAATCATGGCGAAGGTGTGAGAACCATACCCGTTCATATGCCTGTAACCATAAGGTGTTCCCCGGTCGGACATCAGAATTAATACCTGATGAAGCGATTCCGGATTGAGCGACCAATAATCCCACATGACAGTGTGATCTTTAAGATTGGTTCTGGGCAATCTTTTTTGAGTATGAATAAAGTCCGGAAATTTTTTGGCATCTTTAATAAAAAAAACCGGTGTATTATTGCCCACTAAGTCCCAATTGCCATCTTCGGTATAAAATTTTAAAGCGAAACCTCTAGGATCCCGTTCTGTATCGGCGCTGCCTTTTTCTCCTGCTACTGAGGAAAAACGAGCGAAAATCCTACACTCATTTCCTATTTTAGAAAAGAGTTTAGCGCGGGTATATTTACGAATGTCCCCCGTAACTGTGAATTTTCCATAAGCCCCAGAGCCTTTTGCGTGCACCACTCTTTCCGGTATACGCTCTCTTACAAAATGGGCCAAATTTTCCTGTAACATGAAATCCTGTAACAGAACAGGCCCCCTATGACCCACTGTTTGAGAGTCTTCATGATAGTAATAAGGTATTCCCGCAGCATTGGTAAGTTTCTTTTTATTTTCCATAGCTGTTTTATTTTTTTAGTATTTTTTAGGATTAGTAAAATTAGCCATTTTCTTTTTGATAAAATGGCTACATTTGTTATACTTTTAATTTATATTTTCTATGAATATCCAGCAACTTGAGTATTTAATTGCCGTTGATAAATACAAGCATTTTGGTAAAGCAGCTCAGGCCTGTTTTATTACGCAGCCTACCCTAAGCGCTATGATTCAGAAATTTGAAGAAGAGCTGGATATAAAAATATTTGATAGAACCAGCCATCCTATCAGAACAACTGATGCAGGTCAACAAATTATAGGACAGGCTAAAAATGTGATTGACGATGTAATGGAGCTGCGCAATAAAGCCAATCTTCTCAAGAATATTGTCTCAGGAAAAATTAATATAGGGGTTATTCCTACCGTATCGGCTTTTCTTCTCCCCAATGAAATTTTTGATTTCCTCAAAAAAAACCCAAAAATAGAAATGAAGGTAAAGGAAATGACCACTGAAAATGTGATTAAAGCTTTAAAGGCGGGGGAGATAGATGCAGGTATTATTTCTACACCTTACGCTGCTGCAGATGAGTTTTTTAGTGATTTTTTATACAATGAGGAGTTACTGATTTATTCGTCTAAGAAAGATTTAAAAAAAGAAGGTGATAGTTTTATTATTCCTGAAGATATAGATTTGGATGATGTGTGGTTGTTATCTGAAGGAAATTGTTTGAGAACACAAGTTGAGAATATCTGTAAATTAAAGGAAAATGATTTAAAGCCCTCTAACCTAGATTTTAAAGCTTCTAGCGTTAGTACTTTGGTACAGATGGTAGACAGAGTAGGAGGTTTGACGATTATACCTGAAATGGCTGTAGATCAGCTCACAGAGGTTCAGAGAGAAAAAGTTTTGCACTTTCGCAAGCCTTATCCTAAAAGGGAAATCAGCCTGATCTATTATAAGCCTACCTACAAGCAAAAGCTTCTCGATGAAATGACTTTTTCCATAAGGGAATCCCTAAAATACAAACTGAAATATGGAGGATCTCCTGCCGATTTTATAGGGGTGAAACCTGAATAAATCCATTTTATATTATGAGGTTAAATAAAAAGCCGATATCGCTTAAGTATTTTTTAAATAAAAAATGTAACTTTGCGCTAAGTGATTAAGAGGAAAAATTTGTGCTGATTGCAACCTCATAAAAAAAATGCTAAAACGGTATTTCTTATTTTTTCAATCAGTGCATTTTCAAATATTTTAACATCATAATAATAGTATTATGCCCTATTTATTTACATCAGAATCTGTTTCCGAAGGACATCCGGATAAAATTGCAGATCAGATATCCGATGCTTTAATCGATCATTTTTTAGCTTATGATAAGGACTCTAAAGTTGCTTGTGAGACTTTGGTCACGACTGGTCAGGTAGTGTTGGCAGGAGAAGTTAAATCCACAGCCTACCTTGATGTACAGGTTATTACCAGAGAAGTGATTAATCGCATAGGTTATACCAAAGGAGAGTATATGTTTAATGGTGATTCTTGTGGAGTCATCTCAGCCATTCATGAACAATCACCGGACATCAATCAGGGAGTAGACAGAAAGGTAGAAGATGAGAGTTTTGAGAGTAAAGCGAGTGTTCAAGGAGCCGGAGATCAAGGGATGATGTTTGGTTATGCGACGAATGAAACAGCTAACTATATGCCTTTAGCACTAGATTTAGCTCATACTATACTGAAAGAACTGTCCGCAATTCGAAAGGAAGGTAAAGAGATTACCTATCTACGCCCCGATGCGAAAAGCCAGGTAACTATAGAATATTCGGATGATCATAAACCCATTCGTATAGATTCTATTGTATTATCCACACAACACGATGATTTTGCTTCAGAGCAGGAAATGCTTCACCAAATCCGAGAGGACATAAAAAGCATTTTAATCCCTAGGGTAATTGCGGCTCAACCGGCCTCTATTCAAGCGCTATTTAACGATCAGATTAAATATCATATCAATCCCACAGGTAAATTTGTAATCGGAGGCCCTCATGGGGATACAGGATTGACTGGAAGAAAAATTATAGTAGATACTTATGGTGGAAAAGGCGCTCATGGAGGGGGGGCATTCTCTGGGAAAGATCCCTCAAAAGTAGACCGAAGTGCTGCTTATGCCACGCGCCATATCGCTAAAAATATGGTGGCTGCAGGTATAGCCGACGAAGTATTGGTACAGGTGTCCTACGCTATAGGGGTAGCAGAGCCATGCGGCCTATTTATCAACACCTATGGTACTTCCAAGTTGGAGCTTTCTGATGGAGAGATTGCGCGAAAAATATTGAATATTTTTGATCTTCGTCCCTATGCTATAGAACAAAGCCTGAAGCTAAGAAGTCCAATCTATCAGGAAACTGCCTCATATGGGCATATGGGGAGAGAACCTTATATAGCGGATAAGGTTTTTAACAAAGGAACTGCTCACGAACTCATATTAGAAAATCTGGAGTTTTTTACTTGGGAAAAACTCGATAGAGTAGAGGATATTAGACAAGAATTTGGACTAAAAAATGATGAATCTAGAGACGGATAATCAGTATTTTCTATTGATTAGAAGGTGTAAAAGATAGAGATCGGATTCGTTTTCATGATTTTTATTCCTTAATTTTGAGTTTTAACCTTTAAAATATAAAAAAATGTCATTTGAATTACCAAAATTAAAATATGCATACGATGCATTAGAGCCTACTATTGATGCTCAAACCATGGAAATCCACTATTCCAAGCATCATCAAGCTTATGTTGATAACCTTAACAAGGCAATTGAAGGAACTGATTTGGAAGGAAAAAATATAGAAGAGGTCATTAAAACAGGGAGTGATAAACCTGCTGTAAGAAATAATGGTGGAGGACACTTTAACCATACCTTATTTTGGGATATTTTAACGCCTGGAGGTTCAAAAGTTCCTGTAGGAAAGGTAAAAGAAGCCCTTGAAAACTACGGTGGTTTCGAGAAATTCAAAGCAGATTTTTCAGAAGCGGCTAAAACTAGATTCGGTTCAGGATGGGCATGGCTTATTAAGAATACTGACGGATCTGTAAGTGTGGGATCTACAGCTAACCAAGATAGCCCGATTACACCTAATGTGGGTATTTCTGGTACGCCCATTTTAGGCATTGATGTGTGGGAGCATGCTTATTACCTAAAATATCAAAATAAGAGGCCAGATTATGTGGCTGCTTTTTTTGATGTTATCAATTGGGATAAAGTAGAAGAGAATTATAATAAATAAAGATCTGTAAAGAAGGAAACAAGGGCTGTCTTCATATTGTTGAGGATGGCCCTTTTTATTTTTTTATGTAGCGTATTCCTAATAACCATTCACTTCTGGGCACACGTATTAGTATACTATTTTCATTCATCAGTTTACAGGTTTTTGGAGTATACTGAAAACAGGAAAATGGTCGCTGTAACCTCCCGTAAATTTATCTCCCACCCAGGAGCGGAAAGGATAACCTTTATAGTTTCCCTCTTTCAATATTAAATAATCGGGTGCGAAGACTTGCGTGGTATAAATTGTATAGGTCTTTTGGAGGGAGCTTTCTTTATTTCTGATTAAATTTTTTGAATAAAAAATTTGGTCAAATAGGTTCGGAGCATCCTGATAAGCTAAAGAAGCCACCCCTTGTTTAAACATTTTATACATAGGGTTAAAATAGGGGGTCGCCTCACTTACTTTATCCTCGGATCCCGTTGTTTTAGCGTAATTTTTCAGACTGGAACTCACAGGATTGTCATTAAAATCTCCCAAGGCTATTAGTTTATATTCAGGATCAAGAATTCTGATACTATCCATCTGTTGGTTGAGCAGGGCTGCGGCAGCATTTCGTTTAGGGAGGGAAATGCTTTCGCCTCCTCTTCTGGAAGGCCAGTGATTGACAAAGAAGGCGAATTTCTCGCCGTCTAATAATCCTAACACGACTAACAGGTCCCGAGTATATTCACGTTTACCCTGATGAAATATTTTCAATTCTTTTTTCCAGGCTTTTTCTAGTTGAAACCTTCCTTTTTGGTAAATCAATCCGTTATCAATACCTCGGGCATCATAAGAATTAAAATGCACAATTCCGTAATTGTATTTTGCCAGTTGGGGTTGCTCAATTAAAGCTTCTAAAACCTGTCGGTTTTCGACTTCTGCCAGCCCTACGATTGCTGGAGCTGTTTTAGTATATTTTCTTCCGATTTCCGAAATCACCTGTGCGATATTATATATTTTTTTATGGTATATTTTTTCGGTATAGTTTTTAGCACTCTTAGCGGTAAACTCGTCGTTGAGGTATTGTTCTCTGATCACCTTTTTCCCTATTAATAAAGCATCACTCCATTGTCCTTGGTAAGCTTCATGTACTAAGTAGGGTATGGAATCTACCGGAATACTTCTGTGGAAAGCAGGGGTTCCTACAGGTTTGGTACCATCTATATAGTCTGCCGACTTGTAAGGGTCCCATAGGTTCTCGACATTATAAAATCCTACAGCAGCCACGCGTATTATATTATAGTTTTGTGCAAAAAGTGATGCGTGTACTAATAATAGTAGAGTGAATAAATATTTTATCATCTCAAATGTTTTTATAAATTGTAAATATACTTTTGATCTTTTATTTTCGCTTGAATTTTGCTATTAACATTATCCATTATAAAGTAGATCAGTTTGCTTTTCAGACTATTTTTAATCGATATATTGGGAGGCTTCATGGTTATTCATCAATTTTAATAGACCCCATTTTATCTTGACATTCGTGAGAGGGAGTCATTATGAGATACTCTGCTTAAAGCGCTCTGAAATCTTGCTTTACGGGGCTCTAGACTCTAGTTCTATTGTTCTTCTTCTAGCTTCATTTGTCTCATGATTTGCTCATAAATTTTATCACATTATCAATTTTAATGTGTTGGGGAAAGTTCCCTTTTCAAAAAAACTGCTCTCCGACTGCATTTAGGTCAATGCCACCTGTTGCTTCCTGAATTCATTTTTTTGATAAAATTTTTATTGTTTTAAAATTAATAATTTAATTGAAAAATGTTTACTTTTAAACTGTCTGGTTTTTGGGATAAGCTCAACTTAAAAAGTAAACTTAAAGAAATTTTATTTTTAGATCACTCCCTAAGCAGGGTCAGAAGTTTTAGCTTCACTCTAATTCTAGGCTTTTGCTAATAATCTGATAGAGTTTTTTGAAAAATATTTTTTCTGTCAAGTCATTTTAAGTTTATATTTTTTTAATTCATATTGAACAACGAATTGAAAAACTTAATTTTGTAATTCCATCAATAAGCGTGTTTTTAGTATATCCTGTATGAGATATACAATTTAAGGATTAAAAACAAGGCGATAGATTGTAAAACTATAACTTTAAGATATGATAAAAAAGCTATCATTATGGATCGTTACCACACTATTACCTGCATCCCTGTTCTATGCTCAGACTACGGTTTTCGCCTATATTCAAGATGCTTCAGGAAAACCTGTGGAAAACGCCGTAGTAGATATTAGGGAATCTTCCTATAGGGTAAAGGCTGATAAAATCGGATATTTTCAGTTGGTAGGTCTTAAGCCAGGACATTACCAGATTACGGTATCCAAACCTCCATTTGAGTCTCAGATAGTGGATTTTGAGGTAACGGCAGGTAAGAAGAGAAAGAGCTTGGGAATCATTAAGTTATTGTTTGGTTTTACAGATTTGGATCAGGGTTTTACCGTTCTGGATCAGAGTGATGACTCGGATGAGTCCAATCATCAGTCTACTGTAGGTTTATTGCAATCTTCTCGTGATATATTTAGTAATATTGCTGCGTTTGATCTTGGATTTTACTGGTTCCGCCCTAGGGGGATTGACGGTAGGTCAGGAGAGAATATGTTAAATGGTATTTCGACCACTCGTCCAGATCGGGGTATGATCGACTTTAGTGTTTGGGGAGGGCTTAATGAAATTACCCGCTATCCAGAAATTGCCGTAAACCATAGTCCTTCTGAGTATACTTTTGGAGGTGTGGGATCAGTATTTTATAAAAATACAAAGGCGAGTGATTACAGAAAAGGAAGTAGTTTAATCTATTCATTAACCAACAGGAATTATAAGCATAGACTTTCCTATAAATATGCTTCCGGAATGAATAAAAAAGGTTGGGCATTTACAGCTATGATAGCCAGAAGATGGGCCCAGGAAGGAATTCAAGAAGGAACATTTTATAATGCGCTTAGTGGTTATATAGGGGTAGAGAAAAAACTTAATGATGGACATTCGATTAGTCTGAATGCAATAGGATCGGATTACAGAAAAGCTACTTCTAGTGCCAATACACAGGAAGTTTATGATTATAGGGGAATTCATTATAATGCCTATTGGGGCTGGCAAGATGGAAAAAAGCGCAGTGAGCGAATCAAAACTGGGTTTTTACCCATGCTACAACTTACCGATTATTGGAAAATTAATCAAAAATCCGAACTTTGGACAACACTTTCTTATCAGTTTGGAAAGGAAAAAGCTTCCCGCCTTGATTGGTATAAAGCCAATAATCCTTCACCTACTTACTATAAGAGGTTGCCAAGCTATGGCAGAAGTCAGGACAGGCCGACAGACCATATGGAAGATGTTGAAATCAATGAAGACCGCTGGAGGAATAATGATCAGGCCTATACCCAGATTAATTGGGATAATCTTTACCGCCAGAATAGGGGAAATAGCGATCCAAATTACGGAGGTGCCCGCAGGGCGATGTATTTTCTGGAAAATGATGTTAAAAATAATAAAATATGGAGTCTTTCCTCCCACTACTTTAATCATCTCGGAGATAGGCTAAAGTTGATGCTCAATCTTTCTTATCAAAATTATTACTCCGAACAGTATCGGGAGATTAAAGATCTATTGGGAGCGGATTTCGCTTTGAATATGAATCCTTTTGCCAAAGATGAGAAAGGGCGTAATTTTAATACACTGGATGAAAATGTTGCTAAAAAGGTAGGCGATAAGTTCGGTTACGATTATATCTACAGGCGTCAGGATCTTAATTTTAATACTGGTTTAAAGTTTTCTGCGGATAAATTTGATGCTTTTGTTTCTGCGCTTGTGGGGTATTCGGCCAATAGCAGAGAAGGTCTGTTTAAGCATTATACTTATGAGGATTCTTATGGAAAAAGTGGACAGCAGAATTTCTGGAATTTTGGAATAAAAGGGCAGTTGGTGTATAAATTGAATGGAAGAATGTTCCTCGTTTATAATGGAGGCTATTATTTTCAGTCACCTTTTATGGATGATATTTTTGTAAATCCCAGATTTAGCAATAGCGTTTCTCCTAATATTAAGAATAAGCTTATCAATGCGAATGATATCGGATATGTGGTTTCTGCTCCGAATTTTAAAATGAGACTTACGGCTTATATGATTGATACCCATCATGACACCTATATTCAGCGGTTTTTTGCTGAAGGAGTCTCTTTTAATACATTGGATGAACAGGGGCAGCAGGTTCAGAGTGATAACAGAGCCATGATCTCTGAGGTTATTTCTAATGCGAGTAAAAGAAATATGGGGGTTGAATTTGGCGTTCAGGTAAAGCTTACGCCTAACTTAATGGCTAATGGTTTGGCCAGTATGGGACAGTATACTTATAACAATAATCCGAAGCTTTATTTTGCATCCGATGCTCTGGGCGTTTTTTATGATCATAATGAGAGAGGAGAGCTGGTTAGAACAGAATTTAAGAATTTGGGGACCGCTTATCTGAAAAATTATAAACTAGGTGGAACGCCACAACAAGCTTTTTCGATAGGGTTGAAGTACAATAGCCCTAAATATTGGTGGATTAGCGGAAATTGGAACTATTTCCGAGAGGCCTATTTAGATCCCAGCCCAGCGCTGAGGACCCATCATTTTATCGATAATCCCGATACACCTGGTGTTCCCTATGCTGAGATTACAGAACCTGAATTGAGAAGGGTTCTGAAGCAGGTAAAGTTACCCGAAACATTTTTTTTCAATGCGAGTGCAGGAAAATCCTGGATGATTGGTAATTATTATTTTTTGGTTTCAGTTATGCTCAATAATATTCTGAATAACCATAAATATATTACTGGAGGATTCGAGTCATCCAGACGGATTAATTATAGAGACTATGTGAAGGATTTTAATCAGGAAACTCCGATTTTTGGACCGAAATATTTCTATTCACAAGGGAGATCTTATTTTATAAATGTTCAATTACGTTTCTAAATTTAAAAGCAAAGCAAATGATGAATAAAATATATTTTAAAGCGGTTTTTATCATAGCCTTTTTAGGGGTCCTTTTTTCCTGTGTGAAGAGTGATGACTTTGAAGTGCCACCCCTCCAGTGTGTGGATAACCTTCCGGCAACTAACCATACTTTATCCGATATTCATAGTTTAGCCAAGAAAAAACCTACTCATAATGATTTGGTTAAAGAAGATTTTGTGGTAGAAGCTTATGTCTCTTCAAGTGATGAGAGTGGTAATATTTACGGTGCACTTTATGTTCAAGATAAACCAGAAAATCCAACACAAGGAATTGAAATAGGGATTGGGGAGGCTAATCAATATGGAAATTTCCCCGTAGGATCCAAAATTAGGATTAACCTCAAAGGACTATTGGTTCAGAAGCTAAACAACAACATCAAGGTGGGCACCTATGATCCTAAGTATGATGTAGGGAGAATTAGCTCCAATAAATTGAACAATTATATTGTGAGAGCCTGTGGTGAGAATCAGACTCCCATTGTAGCAAAAATCGTCCCCTTAGAATTTAATACCATTGCCGAGGCCGTAAGGAATGGTCAGCATACCAATCAGTTGATAAAGATAAAGCACGTACAGTTTGATCAGGACGAGTTGGGTAAGCGATTTGCCGATACGGATAAAAGGGTTTCAAGTCGTTATCTCACAGATAGTAAATCTGATAAGCTGGAGCTTAGATTTAGTAGTTATGCCTCTTTTTCTACGACTCCTATATCACCAACTTATGCTAAAAGTGGTAGTATCGTTCTTATTCTCAGTAGATATACCAACCCCTACAATTCTAGGGTTACTGAGCAGGCTTATTTGAGAAAACTTTCTGATATTGAATTTACAAGTGCTAGGTTTTCGCCAGGTATACCTAAGGAGCCATCTGGTACGGCCAGTCTCCTCTTTAAAGGATCTGACTTTGAAAACTGGCAGGATTTTGTTGCTTCTTTAAACCGTTTTGGTTTACAACCTTATGCACGGCTAGCTCGAGATAGGGGATATAAGGGAGGAAATGCCCTTTTGATCCAAGGAACCCCTACTCAGAATGATTATGTTTTTACTGCACTGCATAACCAAGATCTCCCTAAGAAGCCTAAGAGAATTACTTTATATATAAAAGGAGTTTCAAAAGGTAAATCTCTATCTTTTAATATTTATAAAGAAGATGGACATTCTTACGCTTATAATTTAGGGGAATTTAAGACCGGAGCAATCTTAGATCCTTCGCCGACCACCAATGCTTATACAGGTTCTATAGATACGGGAGGACAGTGGAGGCTGGTAGAACTTTCTTTAGAGGGGATTACTGATTTGAACAAAATTCCCAATAAAAATATTTTTGCACTTAAAGTCGGTAATAAGGCAACCTATGATATTCTGATTGATCAGATTAAGATAGAATAAAAAAAGAGGCGGTTAAGCCTCTTAGAATATAAAAGTTTTTGTTTAAAAATTAGAAGCTTACTTCATTCACCTCTTTACCTCTTTGAAATGTCATGGTTTTTTGTTGACCTTTATAAGCGATATTAACTAAATTAATTTGGTTGGTAAAGTCATTTAGAAGAAGGGTGTTTTTAATTTTTATGCTATTGATATTACCTATTCCTGTAGCTTCAAAGTATACCCACACCGTTTCTCCATTTACCTGACTACCAGTATAGGTGAGTCGTATAGGGTTATTGTTGACACTCGCACTAAAATTAGTGTTTACATAATTCTTAGCAGCGTTTTCGAATGCCCCATTTTTAGAGTCCATCTTAAGAACGCGTTCTAGGTCGGGTGCACTCATCTTTGTGGTAAACTTCAATACTCCATTGGCCTCATTATAATCAACCTTAGTCATGGAAGAGTGAAAATCCATAAAGCTAAACATACCGATCAGTAAAGATAGCAAGCCTAATATATTGAATAACTTTTTCATTTTAAGAGAATTGTTTTTTTATTATATTAAGGATAGTCAAAATATATGCCATATTAATTTAGAAGTTAACGCTGATATCATATTTCTCATAGAATGCTTTAATATGGGCAACAGCATCATCCGCATTATCTACAATTCTGTAGAGAGACAGGTCGGCCTCCGAAATAAGCCCGTTTTTGAGCAGAGAACTTTTGAACCAATCAATTAAACCTCCCCAAAACTCACTGCCCACCAATACAATGGGGAAGCTTCCTATTTTGTGGGTCTGAATGAGTGTTAATGCTTCCATCAGCTCATCCAAAGTGCCAAAACCTCCAGGCATGACGATAAATCCCTGAGAATATTTAACGAACATAACTTTTCTAACGAAGAAGTAATCGTAATCCATCCGATATCCATTGTCAATATACGGATTAAAGTGTTGCTCAAAAGGAAGTTCTATATTGAGGCCTATGGATTTACCCAGCCCATGAGCGCCACGATTACCGGCTTCCATAATGCCAGGCCCTCCTCCGGTGATTACCCCAAATCCTAAATCGGTAATTTTCCGTGCAATTTCAGAGGTCATTTTATAGTATTTATGGTCTTCTTTAAGCCTTGCTGAACCAAAAATAGAGACACAAGGGCCTATTTTGGTCATTTTTTCAAAACCCGCTACAAATTCAGACATAATTTTGAAAACCATCCAACTGTCTTTGGTTAATTTTTCGTCCCAGGTTTTTTGTCGGAAACTTTCCTTTACTCTTTCATCAAGAGTATTATTTTTATTATTCATGTATTGATTGTCCATGTTTTTCTTATTTAAAATATTCTTCTGCTTGTAGAATACTTTCTGGTCTTCCTACATCGATAAGGTAGGATTGATGGAGGTAGCCGTGAATTTTTTCCGACACCATAAAATCCATATATTCTTCCATAATGGAAAATTTTCCTGTTCGTTTTATCTTATCAAAAATCTGGGTATTCACACAATGGATTCCACTAAATGCGAGTCCTCGGAAACCTTTATTAAACTCAGCCAATCTTTGTTCTCCAGTACTGACATTAATCCATCCTTTGAGCAGCATGCCATCATCAAAGAGTAATTTTCTGGTGCTATTTCTGTCGGATACCGCCAGGCTTACAAAATTATGATGCTGTTCATGAAAGTTTACAAATTCGGTGATATTTAAATTGGTTAGGATATCCACATTCATGATGATGAAGTTTTCTTCATTTTCTAAAAAGGGACGTGCAAAGAGTAAGCCTCCTCCCGTTTCCAATAAGAAATCATTTTCATCCGAAATTTCTATCTGGACTCCAAAATTATTGTTTTCTTTTAAAAAATCGAGTATTTGATCTCCAAAATGGTGGATATTAATAACAAAGTTTTGAATACCAAAAGATTTAAGATATAGAATATTACGCTCTAAGAGGGTAATACCGCTAACTTTAGCTAAAGCTTTGGGATGGAGATCGGTAAAGGGTTTAAGACGCGTGCCTTTTCCGGCTGCAAAAAGTAAAGCTTTCATAAGTTAGTTGAGTTGGGTTTGTTCATCGTGATGAAGTATAACAATAGTTTGTGGATATTGATGACGAATATAAGCTGCAGTTTTTATAGCCGAATATACAGACCGGTGCTGACCACCCGTACAGCCAAAATTTATCTGCAGATTTTCAAAACCGCGTGCCAAATAATTATCAATAGTAAGCGATACCAAGATATAAATGGCATCCAGGAAATCCTGAATTTTAGTTTTTTCTTCCAGATACTCTTGGACGGGTAGATCGTTACCCGTAAGTGCTTTATATTCTTCAATTCTTCCAGGATTTAGGATTCCCCGACAATCAAATACAAAGCCTCCTCCATTTTCTGAGGCATCTTTGGGGATCCCTCCTTTTTTATATGAGAAGCTATGTACTTCTATAACTAAAGTATTATCCATTGATAAGTTGATTTATTTTTTGTTGGGTGTGTACTGATTTTATTTCTGAAATAATCTTTGAAAGCTCTGGATAATATGCGAATTCCTCCCACTCATTTTGAAGTTGGGTGATATTTTTAATTCCCTGTTCAATACTTTCTATAAAATGTTTTTTTCTCTGGATAAGCCCCCGGAATCCATAGGCTCCCAATACTTGTAAAAAGCGCATTAATTTACAGTAGTCTACAGCTTCCTGATAGGAATGTGGAGAAAAATATATCCGGTTGAGTGCCAAATAATCCGAAAGAAATTCCTCTTTCCAGTCGTTGGGGAAATTGGCTTTTGCTTGAAACAGCAACGAGACGATATCATAAGTGGCCGGTCCCTGCATAGCTGACTGGTAATCAATAAAGTAAACTTCTTCTTGGTCGTTGACTAGAATGTTTCTTGCCTGGAAGTCCCTTAGAACTATGATTTTCGGAGACAAGGCTTCCACCTTCTCAGAGATGCGGTAGAATTCTTTTAAAAGTTTTCCCTTGTGATAATCTATCTCTAAAATATCGACTAGAAAATTTTTGAAATAATATAAATCGTGTATAATAGGTAACCGATCATAATCGCTATATTCATAAGCTTTGGAAAAATCTATATGACCCGTAGTTTTTTGCTGAAAGTGGGTTAAAGCCTGAATGGTTTTGGAAACTAGTTTTTTTACCCTTTCGGTATGACCTTCCGCAGCGATGATTTCGGATAAGGTATCAGAACCTACAAATTCTTGTAGATAAAGCGTTCTATCAGCATTAATAGCATAAATATGGGGAACATTCAGCCCTAATTTCTTGAAAGTCTCCGTGAGGTAAAAAAAACATTCGTTTTCACGAATCTTTTCGTTAAAAGTTAAAATATACTTTTTCTCAGGGGTGATGACTTTAAGATTCTGGCGGGCAGAACCACTCTTTTGTAAGGGGGTTAAAAGATAATTGGAATGTCCTAAATAATTTTTTAAAAATGGATGAAATAGTTCTTCTATCATAATCTATTCTCCTTACAAATATACTAATTTACCCTCTGCGGCAAGTACAGTCAAAAGAAAAATTAGTTTAGCTTTTTTGATGGGGTAACCTTTTTTCCAAAGGTATTCTATCTCAAAACCTGAAAGCAAGTTACAAAACAATTTTGTAAGTTATAAGAAAAATTTTAAAAGTAAAGGGATATGGGTTTTTAGAATGATCGTTGAAAAACAGATTACTCCACAAAGGCTTGCCGGTTTTAAATAGCGTGAATAGGAAAGGAACTTAGCGGGTAAAGGTAGTACCTTTAGAGGTTTGCAGGCTGTGTTTTTGTACCTGACTAATATTTTTAATCGTCCATTCTACTTTTTTCTCAAAGAGAGATTCCCTTACAGGGCAATGGTTGAGTTGACAGATGGCACATGAAAATGGTTTGCAATCATCCATATGAAAATTAAACTCAATTTCTCGATCTAAATTATGGGCTAGTAGAAGAAGTACTTTTCCCATTTCATTATGCGCGTCGCGTAGACTGTAATACCAAGGTAGCGTGATGTGAGCGTCTATATGGAGGTGGGCACCGTATTGCTGTATTTTCATATTGTGAATATCAATCCATTGTGGTTCTCGGTTGGCGAGAAGTATGGCGGTGATTTCGCGTAGAAGTTTCTCATCACTTTCATCCATAATCCCCCTTAGGGCTTCGCGTACGATTCTATACCCCACCAGAATAATATAAGTCCCGAAGAGCAATGCAAATGCACCATCTACCCAGTACCATTGAGTAAAATTTACAATGACTAAGCTCAGGACTACCCCTAAGGTAGTGTAGGTGTCGGATTGTAAATGTTTGCCAGAGGCAATTAGGACTAAAGAATTTTCTTTTTTTCCTTTTATTAGAGAATACCAACCCAACCCATAATTGATGAGACCAGTGATAAAAATAATCAAGATACCCCAGTCTAGTGCTTGAATATGATTGCCGTGAATTAAGCTTTTAATCGCCTGTAAAATAATCAGAATACCAGCAATAATGATAAGGGCTCCTTCTATACCCGACGTAATAAACTCTACTTTTCCATGCCCATAAGGGTGTTCCTTATCTTTGGGTTTGGCGGCTAAATAGAGTGAATATAATCCCAAAAAAGCACTGATGATATTCACGATACTTTCCATTGCATCTGAGAACACCGCATCGGATCCAGTGAGTTGCCAGGCGACCAGTTTACCTACGAATAAAAGTATCCCTGCAAACGCGATAGTGCGCTGAAAGGTAAATTTACTGAGATCTCTGCTTTTTTTCTCTTGCATAACAAGGGGGTATCGGATAAAAAATACAAGTTGTGATCATAAAGAATAAGGTATCCTTTGGATACCTTATTTATTTTAGATTTAAACTAATGCGTTTGTTACTAAGTATTCTGCAATTTGTACAGCATTCGTTGCGGCGCCCTTTCGCAGGTTATCCGCTACAATCCAGAGGTTGAGCGTTTTGGGTTGGGAGTGGTCGCGGCGGATGCGTCCCACAAAAACCTCATCCTTACCTTCTGCGGTGAGGGGCATAGGATACACTTTATTGTGAACATCATCCAATACGACGATTCCTGGAGTATGCTTAAGAATCTGTCGGACTTCCTGAAGTTCAAATTCGTTTTCGAATTCGATATTGACACTCTCAGAATGCCCCCCTTGTACAGGGACCCTTACAGCTGTAGCGGTTAGGCTAAAGGTATCGTCTGCCATAATCTTTTTAGGCTCTTTCATAAGTTTAATTTCCTCTTTCGTGTAATCATCTTCTGCAAATACATCACAATGAGGCAACGCATTTTTGAAAATAGGATGCGGATAAACCATTTGAGGAGCTTCACCCTTAATTTCAGCATTTAATTGGTCTACTGCATTTTTTCCCGTACCCGTTACTGATTGATAAGTGGAAACGATCACTCTCTTAATATCGTATTTTTTATTTAAGGGAGCCAATACCATCACCAACTGAATGGTAGAACAATTCGGATTGGCTATGATTTTATCTTCCTGGGTCAAGATATCTGCATTAATCTCTGGCACTATGAGTTTTTTATCTGCTTCCATTCTCCAAGCAGAAGAATTATCAATCACTGTGGTACCTACTTTTGCAAACTGAGGAGCAAACTGTTTGGAGGTTTCTCCTCCTGCAGAGAATAAAGCGATCTGAGGTTTTCGCTCTATAGCTTCATGCATGCTGACAATAGAATATTCCTTGCCTTTAAAGTTTACTTTTTTGCCTATGGATTTTTCCGATGCTACAGGAATGAGTTCCGTTATGGGAAGATTGCGTTCCTCCAAAACGCTCAACATAACTTGACCAACCATGCCAGTGGCACCAATAACAGCGATTTTCATTTTAAATAAAATGTAT
This sequence comes from Elizabethkingia argenteiflava, assembly GCF_009904105.1. GTDB lineage: Bacteria > Bacteroidota > Bacteroidia > Flavobacteriales > Weeksellaceae > Elizabethkingia > Elizabethkingia argenteiflava. Next base: position 49,428 of record NZ_JAAABJ010000641.1, read on the forward strand.
TAAGAATTAAATAATTAGCAAAATTACTAAAATAATAGTTCATTAGGATAGACGATAGAAAATTTTAGCTCTTTAAGCCCCCATGAACTTAGACCACGGCACCGTGTAAGAAAAAATAAGAATGCTAATAAAGGCAGTGATTACCATTCCCATAGAAATATTATCTTTTAATTTCATTTTTTTATTTAAAATGGTCATTAAAATCGCTGCTGTTAACATTGCGAAGGGATGCTCAATATAGGTAAATCTCAATTGTGCATTTTTCATAATACTTCCCATGCCGTATTCTTGTATAATACTTATAAAATTCGAAGTTCCCACTAACATTACAATGCCGATAAGGAACTGTAGGTGAAAGAAGATCATCACGAAGAGTGTTGATTTTCTCAGCAATTTGGAAATTTTACCCGAATAGCCCAACATAACGATAAGTAATGAGATAATAAAGATAACTACTAATAGTATCTCCAGATATGCAAAGCCTTTGTGAGCGTTTAAAAAAATATGATGCATAATTAAAATTTAAAATTTGGACAAAAATAATAAAAAGCCGACGAGATTGGCTGTTTTTTGAATTAATATTATCTATAGGGATTTGTTTAAGAATAAAAGATTCGATTGAAAGCCTTCCAAAAAAGTAAAGAACCTTTTCGCTCGGATATAATATTATAAATACAAGTCTATGATAATATAGGCTCTCTAAAAAAAAACAGACCTACAAAGCAGGTCTGATAAAGGGATATATTATTTAAAATTAGTTAAAAATTAAAGGCTATAGTAGCAGCCCAGGTTCTGCCATATCCGAAGATTACCTGATTGCTGATATCAATACCCTGATAGAAATTATTGGGGTTGGCATTATAATCATCTAATTGTTTTTGAGCGGTAGCACTAGGAGTATCTTTAAAATCTTTTAGCGTTTTTTTGGTGTTGGTATTAGACTCTGCAATATAAATTTTATCAAACACATTATATACATTGGCACGCATGGTAAAATACTGCTTTTCATTGATATTAAATTTGTAGGAGAGTCCTGCATCAAATAGATTAAAGCTCGGAAGCTTCAGTGCACCTACAGCATTGTATTCCGGATTCATAAAGGAATGAGGATCTAGTTTTGCGTATAGATTATTTACAGATCTCCAATTGGTATCAAAACTAAGATCTTTTAGAGGTTTAAGGGTAAGCCCTATAGCAGCTGTCGTCTGAGCCGATTCCCCTACTTTTACTTTATCCAGATAAAGAGTGGCTTCATTAGAATTGGAATCTGGATAATTTACAGGCTCATTGCTGTCTTTGTTGAATAACAGTGCACGGGCGTTTCCTTTGTAATACCAGTCTCCGATAGAGAACATTCCATTCAACGACAAAAATGGAGTGATTTGATAGTTCGCATCGATTTCTGCTCCTTGATGTATTTCATTGAGATTATTGATTTCCGCATATACATTGGTATCTCCTTGTCTAATATTCGTTCTACGCATATAGCGGTCGTCCCAGCTAGTTCTATATAGGTTAGCATTGATATTGATTAATTTAGATCTGAATCCGTAGCCTAGCTCTGCACCCAATATTTTCTCATTCGTTAAATCTTTGGAGACGATATTTTCATTACTTCTGTATACCGCGTTAAAAAAAGGCTGTTTTTGGTAATATCCTATATTCCCAAAAATATTATGTTGTCTGTTGATATTATAATTTAAACCAGCTTTTACATTGAAACCCATATGGTATTTGAAATCTGTTTTAGTATGCATGATTTCTCCGTTTTTGGATTTTGTTACTCCATCTTTTATAAAGTTATCTATCCTTTGAAAGCCTTGATTGGATAACGATCCTTGAATAAAGGCCGAGATTTTACTTGTGGAATATTCCAATTGTGAGAAGCCTCCATACCAGATCACTTTGCCATCATTACTGTAACCGATTCTATCTTTTACTTTATTGATTTTACCTCCGAAAGGATTCCAGGAAGGTTCTGCTTGAAAGGTTTGGCTCACCAGATTATGGGGAGTATTTAGATTTTGATGATCTATATATCCAGAAGCTCCTAATAAGTCGCTTACCAACTGATAATGATAACCATAGTAGTAGCGACCATCTATACCCACGGTTAAATTTAAGTTATGATTTATTTTATGGTTAAAGCTTGAGATTACCCCATACCAGTCATGTGAATTAATCGAAACATTTCTAATAATATTACCTTGTTCTGGTGTACTGTTTTTATTCGCTTGATAGAGCGCGTCCAGATCATATAGGCCGGTTTCTGGATTTCTAAAATTTCTTAAGTCCTGTCCTCCCACTTTAGCATTACTTGGCATATTCGTGCCTCCTCCTCTACCAAAGGAAGCATACACAATAGTATTGATCTTAGATCGGTCGTCTATTGACCAGTCCCAATTGAGTGACATCACAGGCTTGTGGTAATAGTTAACTGCCATAGAATATTCTCGACCGTTTAGATAGCCCCAGTCTGAGTTATATTTTCTGTTCGGATCTCCATTTTTTCCGTATTTTAAGTAGGTCCCAATAGGTATAGCAAACCGTCTTTGGTTATGCCATTGGGGAGCTCCTGTGATAGTGAATTGGAAATCGTGTTTTTTATTGGGCTGGTAACCTAGAGCAAAGTAGTAAGTATTTGCTTCAAATTGGGTTCCATCAGCATACATATTTCCCGAAGTTCTGCTCATCAAGAAAGAAGAAGACCACCCCTCTTCGGATTTGCCGGTATTGTATGAGAATAAGTTTTTTACATAGCCATCATTCCCCAGGCCTACAGAAATTTTACCACCTCTTTTTTTATCGGCAGCTCTTGTGAGAACATTTACAGTACCTCCTACCGAAGCGATGGCTAATTTTGAGGAACCTAGACCTCTTTGCACCTGCATAGCCGAAGTTACATCCGATAAGCCTGCCCAGTTGGACCAGTACACAGAACCTGTTTCCATATCGTTAACAGGCATACCATTTACCATTACGGCTATGTTTTCTTGATTAAATCCTCTGATGTTGAGTTTAGAGTCGCCAAAACCACCTCCCCCTTTGGTGGTATAAACTGAAGGTGTGGTATTTAGAATTTCAGGGAATTCCTGATTACCAAGCCTTTCGACGATATGAGCTTCTTTAAGAGTAGAAACAGCCACGGGCGTTTTTCTATCTTTAGCGATATCGGTTATCCCTCTTAGAGCGAGTGTTTCAATTTCTCTCGATTTAGAGGTCACAGAATCCTTTTTCTGCTGAGTGTAGCATAAGCTGGCCGTAGTCAAGGTAAGTGTGAGCGCCAGCGTAGGCTTTTTAAAATTGATCTTCATATTGTTGATTTACTTAACTTTATTGATTTATTTCATTTTTTAACTAACAGGGGGGATATAGGCTGCAAAGCTGCATAAAATTTCTTATTTATAATTTAAGGAATTGTTAAATCTTTAAGGCTTTCAAACTAAGATCAATATGTTTAGCAGAATGGGTGAGAGCTCCCGCGGAAATGTAGTCTACTCCAGTTTTAGCAATATCCTGGAGCTGTGCTCTAGTGATACCTCCAGATGCTTCGGTTTCACATTTATGGTTAATTAATCTAACAGCCTGGCACATGGTATCGAGATCCATGTTGTCTAACATAATACGATGTATTCCTGGTGTATGTATAGCTTCTTTTACTTCCTCAATAGTACGGGTTTCTACTTCAATTTTAAGACTGAGTTTATTTTTTTTAATATATTGTGAAGCCATCTCCACAGCTCTAGCTAAGCTACCGTTGTAGTCGATATGGTTGTCTTTTAGCATCATCATGTCATAGAGTCCGAAGCGGTGATTGGTCCCACCTCCTATTACAACGGCCCATTTTTCGCAGATGCGAAAGTTAGGGGTTGTTTTTCGGGTGTCCAAAAGCTTTGTTTTAGTGCCTAGCAGTTGGGAATTCCAATCCTGAGTAAGGCTAGCGATACCACTCATACGTTGCATACAATTTAGAACCAGTCTTTCGGTTGACAGAATCGATTGGGCGCTTCCTGTTACGATAAAAGCAATATCACCTGCCTTGGCAGATTCACCATCTTTTATTTTAAGATCCAGTTTCAGATTCTGATCATAATATTTAAAGATATATTCTGCGAGCTCAACCCCCGCAAGAATACAATTTTCTTTTACCAACAATTTTGCAGATTGCTCAAGTTTTTTGGGGATTGTGGCTAAGGTAGAATGATTGCCTTCTCTAAGGTCTTCGGTTAAGGCATTTTTTATAAAAGTGTTTAAAATTTGATCAGTGATATAAGGAGGTCGATTCATTTTAATAAGCTTCTTATAGAATTTAAGTTTTTTTATTGGTGTTGGCTAGGCTAAATCTTTGTTAAAAAAAGCACCTTTATTCTCTTTCATCTCAATAGAGTGTTTAATAATCAAGTAAGATACGTTTATTAAGTTTCTCAGTTCTAATAGTTGAGGAGACAGAATCGAACTATTATAAAGCGTGGTAACGGTTTCATAAATTTCACGTTGTTTTTGGCAGGCGATTTTTAATCGAGATTCACTCCTTACAATGCCTACCAGGTCGCTCATCATGGATTGCAGCTGCTGGCGTAAATAAGAAATCATGACCATTTCGTCTATCGTTTTTCTGCCTTCTTGATTCCATTCCGGAATAGCTTTGAGATCTTCGAAATTAAATTTATTCTCTTTTAATAGTTCGCAGGCTTTTATAGCAGCGTTATGTCCAAAGACTAAGCCCTCTAATAATGAATTGGAAGCCAGGCGGTTGGCGCCATGTAGGCCAGAGTTGGCGCATTCGCCCACAGCAAATAGATTTTTGATAGAAGATTGTCCGTCTTTATCGGTGTCAATGCCCCCCATCAGGTAGTGGCAGGCTGGTACCACAGGGATAAGTTCTTTAAAAGGGTCGATGCCTTCTTCCATGCATTTATGATAGATATTTGGGAAGTGGGCTTTAAACTTCTGCTGATCCATGTGGCGACAATCTAAACCCACATATTCATCTCCGGAAATTTTCATCTCGTTATCAATGGCTCTTGCTACAATATCCCGGGAGGCCAGTTCTTCGCGTTCATCATATTTATACATAAAGGGGAGCCCCTCTTTGGTTCGTAATTTCGCCCCATCACCCCTTACTGCTTCTGAAATAAGAAATAGCATCCCATTTCTTTTAGAATATAGTGCTGTGGGGTGAAATTGATAATATTGCATATTGGAAATTTTACCACGGGCTCTATGGACAAAAGCTATTCCATCTCCAGTGGCAATAAGCGGATTGGTGGTATTTTTGTAAACATGCCCCGCACCACCTGAGGCAACAAGCGTGATTTTAGAATTTATTTTTTTTATGTTCTTATTTTTTTCATCTAAAATATAGGCGCCATAGCAATGCGTATCTGCGGAATTTAAGTTTTTTCCAGGTATGTGGTGTTGCGTGAGGAGATCGATCACGTAGTGATGATCTAGAATTTCAATATTGGCAAATTTATTAATTGTTTTGAGAAGGGCTCTTTCAATTTCAAAACCGGTAATATCTTTATGATGTACAATACGGTTTTCGGTATGTCCACCCTCTCTTCCCAGTTTAAAATACCCATTTTGTTCTTTGTCGAATTGTGTACCCCACTTTACCAGTTCATTAAATCGCTCGGGACCTTGTTGAATGACCATTTCTACCACAGATCTTTCATTTTCTCCATCTCCAGCGCGTATGGTATCTGCAATATGTTTTACGAAATTATCCTTCGAAAAATCAGTAACTACTGCTAAACCTCCCTGGGCATATTTGGTATTGCTTTCATCTTCGTCGGATTTGGTGACAATAACAATATGGGTGTTGGGGAGTTTTTCTGCTATTTTAATAGCAAATGAGAGACCGGAAATTCCGGAACCAATCACCAAAACATCCGCTTTTATCATATTTTAAAAATTATGTATTTATATGCTTCCATAAGAAAGTATAAATTTAAGAAGTTTTTAGGCGTTCAAAAGTATGGTCAATGGAGAGGTCCGGCGATTGAGCAGCTTTTACGGCCAGTTGGTCGCAACGCTCATTATCTGGGTGACCGGCATGTCCTTTTATCCAGTGGAACTGTATTTTATGCAATCTCAACAACGGTATCAATCTCCGCCAGAGATCTTCGTTTTTTACATTTTTAAAGTTCTTTTTTATCCATCCGACAATCCATTTTTGATTAATAGCCTCTGAAACATATTTGGAATCGGTATAGATATGGACATCTTCTTGAGGAGTGGTTAGTTTTTCTAAAGCGATAATAACGGCTAAAAGTTCCATTCGGTTATTGGTCGTTAGACGGAATCCTTCGGAAAATTTTTTTTCATAATTTTTTTTAGTGACTTTCATAATGATGCCATAGCCGCCTTTTCCAGGATTGCCACTGCAAGCACCATCGGTATAGATCTCTATTTTCATAAGGCTAGAAAGGCATCATTTCATCTTCATCTTCATTATTCATGGCAGATCCCGACACTTTATTACTGCTCGGCAGGGTAGGAGACATACCAAAAGCAGCTCCTGGATCTATTGTAGTTTTTATCTTATCGTAAAAATTATCTCCAGATTTTGGAGGGGTATATGATGAAGGCGAACCAAAAGCATCGTCTCCTAAATCCGAAAATTTGGCCATAGAACCATGGAAAGCTAAGCGTACATCTTCAGTAGAACCATTTCTATGTTTTGCGATAATAAGTTCTGCCTGATTGGCCGAAGGCGTTTCATCTTCCCAGTATTCGATTTTGTAATATTCTGGGCGGTAAATAAAAGAAACAATATCTGCATCCTGTTCAATAGCACCAGATTCCCTAAGATCCGAAAGTTGGGGGCGTTTTCCGGGTCTGTTTTCTACAGAACGAGAAAGCTGTGAAAGGGCTATTACAGGAACGTTAAGTTCTTTGGCAATGGCTTTTAGGGAGCGGGAAATGGTTGAAATTTCTTGTTCGCGGTTACCTCCTCCTTTGCCACTTTGTGCGGTCATGAGTTGAAGGTAGTCTACCATAATGATTTTTACGCCATGTTGCATTACCAATCGGCGGCATTTAGCTCTAAAGTCAAATATAGAAAGGGCAGGGGTCTCATCAATATAAAGAGGAGCTTTTTCCAGGTTGGAAACATTACTAAAAAGCCTTTGCCATTCTTCATCAGTAAGTGTTCCCTTTCTTAGTTTCTCTGAAGAAATGCCCGTTTCTGAAGAGATCATCCTCATAATGAGCTGAACCGATGCCATTTCAAGAGAAAACAAGGCGAGGGGAATATTTTGTTCCACAGCAATATTTCTAGCCATGGAGAGAATAAATGCCGTTTTACCCATGGCGGGGCGGGCTGCAATAATAATAAGATCTGAAGGCTGCCATCCACCTGTTTCTTTATCCACAGCTTTAAAACCAGAAGGAATACCCGATAAACCTTGTTTGTCTCGTAATGATTTTACTTTATCCAGGGCCTCTTTTACCAGGGAATTGGCTGTATCAAATCCCTTTTTTATCGTTCCGTTTGTAATTTCAAAAAAGCTTTTTTCGGCTTCGTCCAGAAGTTCGAAAACATCTGTAGATTCTTTGTAAGACTGATCTATTACATTTCCTGATACATTGATAAGAGAGCGTAAGATATATTTCTCCAGTACGATACGGACGTGATATTCAATGTGTGCAGAAGAAGATACCCCTAAGCTCAGCTCTATAATATAAGCATCACCTCCGGCCATATTTAATCTCTCGGTACGTTTTAGTTCCTGAATAACCGTCATCATATCCACGGGATGGTTATCTTGGTATAGCTTCAGTATGGCGGCATAGATCTCTTGATGGCGTGGGTCATAAAAAACTTTTTCTGTCAATAAGTCTATAGAAAAATCTAAAGCCTTTTTATCAATAAGAAAAGTTCCGATCACCAGTTTTTCAAATTCCACTGCATTAGGAGGCATTTTACCTTTGGCAATAGATAGTTCCTTGGCAAAATTACCGTGTGTTAATGATGATAAAGTTTCCTTTTGAGCCATAGCACAAATATAGATTTAAAAAAAATTAAAAGCATAATTGCTTTATTAACAAATAAATTTTAAGTGAGATTTTTCCGCCTAAAATAGGGAAAAACGCTGTTGAAAAAAAGTGGAGTAGAATATGAGTTTTGATTCAAATTTTTTACGAAAAACCAATAGGCCTCTACCTATCTCATAGAAGTGTCTTCTCCGAACTTTTTATTGAATTTTCTTTTCAATAGCACAAGATTTTAAGTCTGTTTTATAGATAAAATAATGAAAGGATTTATATTTTTTCTGGGAGCCCTTCTCTATAGTATAGTCGTAAAAAAATCTCAAGAGACATCTGAAGGTATTGTTAATTGCCTTGTAAACTTCCTCAGCCAGCATTATCCGCAATATGGTTAATAAAATAACTCTGGAAATAGATTTTAAATCAGCATATTCTGCATTTATAAGTTTGGTTTTAGTGTGCATAAATTATGGGGGAGACGATCGAAGAACTTACTTTTGGGTGATTAATAGCTGATTGTATCATGAGGTTTGGGTAGGGTTGGTAAAAAAATCAGCAATATCTCGATTGTTCGCAAGACGCGGAATTTTATTTTGCCCTCCCAGTTTACCTTGTGTTTTTGCGTAGTGGAGGAAGCTACCTCTTTTCAGCTGTGTAATTACAAGAGGCTGGAGAATGTTTCCCATAATTAAATCATCATAATAAGTATTTCTGTCTCTTAGCGCCCTATCCAATGTCTTAGCAAAACTGTAGAGGTCACTCGGTTCTTTTTCGAATTCTATCAGCCATTCATGGTAAGGCAGTCCGTTGGTCGGACTCACTTGCGGTGCTAAATGGAACTCCGATATCTGCGCTGGATATTTTAGCAGGGTTTCTTTAAGAGCTTCTTCTACTTCATATGCGATAACATGTTCTCCAAATGCAGAGGTATAATGTTTCGTTCTGCCACTAACGATAATTTTATAAGGTTGCTTAGAGATAAAGCGTACCAGATCGCCTATCATATAGGCCCAAAGACCAGAATTGGTGGTAATCACCAGTGCGTAGTCGGTATGCAGCTCTATTTGGTCTAAGGTAAGTCGTCTAGGCATTTCTTGGCTCAAATCTTCATAGGGGATAAACTCATAAAATATACCGTGGTTGGTTAAGAGGAGTAAACCTTCTTCTTTGTAATTATTTTGATAAGCAAAAAAACCTTCTGAGGCCGGAAATGTTTGGATAATATCCACATCGCCTCCTAATAGAGTGTTCATCTTATCACGATAAGGTTCGTAGTTGACACCTCCGGTGACAATTAGTTGAAGGTGAGGAAAAAGCTCTTTTATTTTTTTTCCTGTTTCTTCGGTAAGTTTTTCAAAATACATAATAAGCCATGGGGGAATTCCGGAAATAAGCGTCATATTCTCCTTTTGCGTTTCCTCCACAATTTTGGATATTTTGATTTCCCAATCGGTTATGGTATTGGTGTCTCTGCTAGGTAATCTGTTTTTTTGTAAATACTTAGGAATATGGTGGTCTACAATACCGGATAGTCTCCCTGTAGGTATGGCATGGAGATGAGAAAGTTCCGGAGAACCTTGTAGGAAAATCATTTTTCCATTCACAAAATCGGCTTCTTTTTTTTGATTAATATAGAAAAACAGAGCGCTTTTGGCTGCATTAATCTGATAAGGAATTCCTTCTTTGGAGATGGGGATATATTTACTTCCGGAAGTCGTTCCAGAAGTTTTTGCAAAATATTCGGGTTTTCCGGGCCATAAGATATCACTTTCCCCCTGCTTAATTCTCTCAATATAATGTTTAAGATCTTCATAATCCACTAAGGGTACTCTCATTTGAAAATCCCGAATACTTCGAATGTTTTCAAAATCATGTTCTCTTCCAAAGTGTGTGTGTTTTGCTTTTTTTACTAGATTATGTAATGTTTTTTCTTGATCGGAAATGGCATTTTGAATAAATTTTTCCGATGTTTTTACATATTGCTTTGCCCAAAGTTGAGCAACTGATTTTTTTATGAAATTCAACATAGTTGCTACAAAATTAAGCAATTTTGATATTAAATCTAAAAGCGCGTCTGAAATTACAATTTCAGACGCGCAACATATGGGTTATCGTATCAAAGATGATCTATTTTTTTCGATTTTCTTTGTACCTTCTGTCCGGCGCTCCGTCTTTTTTAAGGTGTCGGGAAGATTTGTATCTTCTATCCGGAGAGCCATCTTTTTTAAGGTGAACTTTGGTAGCGGCTGTAGTGGCTTTTGCTTTTTTTAACGCTTTCTTTGTTTCTTTCCTTGTTTCTTTTACCACATTTTGAACCTCTTTTTTTAGAGGCGCAGTTTGATGGATTGAGCGGGGTGTCGTTGTTTGTGCTGTAGATAAGCCTAAGCCTACTATGAAGGCAAGGGCGGATAATAGATTTTTCATTTTTTAAAAGTTTAATTTAAAAGTTTTCTATGTGAAATTACATTAAAAATTTTATATAGAATGTTAAAAATCATCGTGTAAACACGATTTAACTAAACTTTATAAATGATTAAAATAGGCTTAATAAAATGCATGTGTGTTGTAAGCATGCCTAAAAACAATCGAATTTAAAAGAATCAAAAAGATGATTTTAAATTAAAAGATCAGATTTATCCCAGATCTTGAAGGATTATGCCCAAGGGTAATTCGTGAAGAACGATGTCCGATATCAGATAACAATCATTATATCCTCCCCATGATGACTTAAAAGAAATTCGTACGATGAATGACAGATGAGAGAATAAAATAAAAATTGATATTTTCGATCCGTAATCAGACGCAGAGTCCTCCCGTATTTTAGATCTAGCCTTTACCTGATCAAAATACTTACAGTTATCCTTCTTGTGTAAATAGCAGAGGCATGCATCTGTCTGATGAAATGGGGCTCACCATCATGTATTGTCCCTTTGCATAAAAGGGAATAAATAATTAAATTTTATTAGAATATTATAAAATTTAATTATTTGTAAATTTGCGGTTGGAACGCAGTATCAGGAAATTGTTAATATTTCTTTGTGTTCTTTAAATGAAAATTAAGACTAAGTGCAGTTAACTTCTATTAAGAATTCTCTACTGACCGATTTGTTGCATAAGCAGTGGGGCAGAGCGTTATTTGAAAGACTTCTGGAAAAACAAAAAATAAGTGTAAAAGGGGCTGTAGGTTCTTCAATGAGTCTTTTGGCAGCTGAATATTTTTTGTTACATAATCAGTCCATATTGCTGATATTTGATGATAAGGAAGAGGCTTTGTATGCTACTGCAGAGCTTGAGGAGCTTTGTGGAAAAGAAAAGGTGTTTTATTTTCCGGCAACCTTCTTACAACCTTATCAGCTGGAGAAAACACAGAATGCCAATCGTGTATTAAGAACCGAGGTGATAAATGAGATCTATTCTTCTGGATTACCTAAAATTATTGTGAGCTATGCTACAGCACTTACCGAAAAAGTGGTAAAAAAGGAGACATTTAGTAGCCTTAGCCATAGGATAAAAGTGGGGGAACAATTGGACTTTGATTTTGTGGATGAATTATTGCATCACTATAAATTCAACCGTACAGATTTTGTTTCAGAGCCCGGAGAGTTTTCGGTTAGAGGTGGTATTATCGACGTGTTTTCGTATGCTTATGAATTTCCTTTTCGTATAGGTTTTTTTGGAAATGAAGTGGAGAGTATTCGTACATTTGATATTGAGAGCCAACTCACAAAAAATAAGGTAGAAGAATTCCAGCTGGTCTCAGCTCTTCAGGGTACAGCTGTAAATGAAAGCAAGCTTTCTTTTTTAGAAATTTTACCAAAGGATACGCATATCTTTTCCAAAAATGCTTTTTTGTGCGGCAAGCATATACGCAGCTTTTTTATAAAAGCAGAAGAAGTTTATGCTAGCCTACATCAAGATATTCAATATAGCGCTCCGGCGGTTCTTTTTGTTTCGGAATCAGAGTTTTTTAAGCAGTTGAATCAGTATGTATGGGCGGATTTTACCTCGGAGCCTCTAGAAACTACACCTCTACAACTTCATTTAAAATTGAATCCACAACCCGTATTTAATAAAAACTTCGATTGGTTGATTCAAGATCTTGAAGATAAACTCGCTCAAGGTTATGATATCTGGATTTCTTTTTCCTCCGAAAAGCAAAAACAGCGGTTAGAAAGTATTTTTGAAGAACTCGAAAAATGTATTCCTTTCCGAAGTTTTGCTTCCGAATTGCATGAGGGTTTTGTAGATACCATACATAAAATATCGGTTTACACAGATCATCAAATTTTTGATCGTTACCAACGCTATAAAGCCAAAAATGCTTTCGCAAAAAGTGAACAGCTTACCCTTAAAGATTTAATGTCTCTTAAAGTGGGAGATTATATTACCCATATCGATCATGGAATAGGAAAGTTTATGGGTTTAGTAAAAGTTAATAATAATGGTAAAGTTCAGGAATGTTTTAAGCTCTCCTATAAAAATGGAGATTTACTATATGTAAGTATTCATGCACTACACAAAATTGCTAAATATCAAGGACCGGAAGGTAAAGATATTGTACTGAGTAAATTAGGGTCTTCTGCTTGGAAGACGTTGAAAAGTAAAACGAAAGCTAAGGTTAAGCAGATTGCCTTTGATCTGATTAAGCTTTATGCACAGCGTAAGAGTAACAAAGGATTCGCTTTTTCACCAGACAGCTATATGCAGAATGAGTTAGAAGCTTCTTTTATTTATGAAGATACTCCCGATCAGGAAAAAGCCACCTTGGATGTTAAAGCAGATATGGAGGCGGATAGCGTAATGGATCGTTTGGTATGTGGGGATGTAGGGTTTGGAAAAACAGAAGTAGCCATGCGCGCGGCCTTTAAAGCAGCATTAGATGGTAAGCAGGTAGCTGTGTTGGTGCCTACTACGATCTTGGCCTTTCAGCATTATAGAAGTTTTAAACAGCGGTTTAAAGATTTTCCGGTGGAAATTTCTTATCTCAGTCGGTTTAGAACTGGTAAAGAGAAAAAGGAAACCCTTGAAAAACTGGCTGCCGGAAAGATAGATATAGTGATCGGAACACATCAATTGGTAGGAGTAGGCGTTAAATTTAAAGACTTAGGCTTATTGATTATTGATGAGGAACATAAGTTTGGTGTAGCCATAAAAGATAAGTTGAAAACGATGAAGACCAATATCGATACCTTAACCCTAACAGCGACACCTATACCCAGAACCTTACAATTTTCTCTTATGGCGGCGCGGGATTTGTCGGTAATTAAAACCCCTCCGCCCAATCGTCAGCCTGTAGAAACCAAACTTATAGGCTTTAATGAGGAAATTTTGAGAGATGCCATCCTCTACGAATTGCAGCGCGATGGGCAGGTGTATTTCATTAACAATAGAATTGAAAATTTAAAGGAGATAGCAGGACTGATCCAGCGATTAATTCCCGATGCAAGAGTGATTACAGGTCATGGGCAAATGGACGGGAAGCAATTAGAGGCTAATATGATTGATTTTATGGAGGGTAAGTATGATATACTGGTTTCCACTACTATTGTGGAGAGTGGTCTTGATGTTCCCAATGCCAATACGATTTTTATAAATGATGCCCAAAGATTTGGAATGGCCGATCTCCATCAGATGAGAGGAAGAGTTGGACGTAGCGATAGAAAGGCTTTTTGTTATCTGATTACCCCGCCAATGGACTCCATATCTTCTCATTCCCGTAAACGATTGGAGGCAATTGAACAATTTTCAGATTTGGGAAGTGGTTTTCATATTGCTATGAAGGATTTGGAGATCCGAGGTGCTGGAGATCTACTGGGAGCGGATCAGAGCGGATTTATCAATGAAATGGGTTTTGATACCTATCAGAAAATTATGCAGGAAGCTTTAGAAGAGCTTAAGAATGAAGATATGGAAGATATTTTCCACAATGAGGAAGAACGTCAAAAACTTTTTAGTTCAACGAAAGATGTGAATATTGATACGGACTTAGAATTGATGTTTCCAGATGATTATATTAATAGTACTGAAGAGCGCCTTATTTTGTATCAAAAATTGGCGGGTGTAAAAAATATAGCAGAGTTAAGTCAATATGAATATGAGCTGCAGGATCGTTTCGGAACTTTGCCCCCAGAGGCGCATAATTTGCTAAAAAGTATTGAATTAAAATGGCTCGCTGGAGAAATAGGTTTTGATAAAATTGTGATGAAAAATAGTATTTTTCTCGGTTATTTCCCGAGCAATCCACAAGATAAATTCTATAGGAGTGAAAAATTTAAAAGGATTATTCAGTACCTCGAAGCGCATCCAGAATATGCACAACTTAAGGAAAAACATTCGGCCGAGGGCAGCCAATTGATGTTACGTAAAGATAAAATAACTCATGTAGATGAGGTGAATGCCTTATTGAATAATATATTGCGCTAAAAAATAATAATAAAGATGAAGTATTTAATTGTAGGTCTTGGTAATAAAGGAGAGGAGTATAAGGAAACACGACATAATATAGGTTTTAAAGTAGCAGAAAGAATAGCAGAACTTATAGAAACTTCTTTTAACACGACTAACTTTGGCTGGATGGCTGAAGGAAAATACAAGGGAAGAAAGGTTTTTGTGTTAAAACCCGATACCTATGTAAATCTTAGTGGACATGCAGTGCGTTATTGGTTACAAAAAGAGAAGATACCTATAGAAAATCTCTTAGTAATTACCGATGATTTGGCTCTTTCTTTTGGCACCTTACGCATGAAAGCAAAAGGTAGTCATGGTGGACATAATGGGTTGCGCCATATAGAAGATATTTTGCAGACGGGCCAATATGCACGTTTGCGTTTTGGGATCTCCGCTGATTTTAAAGAGGGGGAACAAGTGGATTATGTTATCGGAAGGTGGAAGGGTGAGGAAAAAGAAAAGCTACCCGAGAGAATTGAAAGGTTTTCTCAGGCAGCCTTATCTTTTGTTTTTGCGGGTATAAACCACACTATGTCCGGTTTTAATGGAAAATAGGTTTTTGTTTATATCGACCTTCGGTGCTCAATCACCACATGAGGCTCGTTTATTTTTCTATAATCGGTGCGGAATCCGATAAGTTTTACCGTGATATTGTTCTCTTTAGCAGTCACATTGGCAAACTCCTGAAGGAGTTCCAGTACGTCGGTGGCGATATAAGAGGTGCGTTTTGCATTAATGGTCACCGTAGCACCTGCTTGTATATTTTTGAGGGTTTTCTTAATAGCAGCTTTGTTGAGGAAGGAGACTTCCTCTGCTAATTCTATGGTGATTACATCTGCATCTTCTAAATCTTGGCGACTAAGATAATAGGCTCGTTTCATATTTCCCAGTAAAATAAAGAGAATGCTGATCACTAAGCCCAGTGCTACTCCTTTTAATAAATCAGTAAAAACTACGGCTAACATGGTAGCGATAAAGGGTAGAAATTGAAATTTTCCTTTAGCCCAAAAATGCATAATAGTAGCAGGATTGGCTAATTTATAACCTACGAGAATAAGCACGGCCGCTAAGGTGGCCATAGGGATCATATTGAGAATGGAAGGTATACTCAACACACATACCAATAATAATACACCATGGATGATGGCCGAAAGTTTAGAGCTTGCACCAGCATTAACATTGGCAGAACTTCTTACGACTACAGAAGTCATAGGCAGCCCCCCGATCAGTGAGCTGATCAAGTTGCCTAAACCTTGGGCACGCAGTTCTTGGTTGGTGTCGGTGATTCTCTTCTTAGCATCCATCCTATCTGCAGCCTCTATGCAAAGTAGCGTCTCAATTGAGGCAACAATAGCGATTGTGATACCCGTAATCCAGACATTAAGCATGCCAAATCCTGAAAAATTAGGCCATGTAATCAAGGTCTTAAAATCATCTGCCGTTTTTGGAATCGGCAGTTTAACCAAATGTTCGGGACCTATTGCTAGAGAGCTGCCGTAGGATATTAACAACTGGTTGATTCCAATACTGCTAGCTACAGCCAATAAAGCGGCGGGGAGCATTTTGATGTTTTTCAAGGCTGGAATTTTTTCCCATACAATCAAAATAATTAAAGAGATTATAAATATTAAAAAAACGCCACTATGAACGGCTTCAAGGGCCTCGGTGATATAAGGAATAAAATTGAAATCATCTTCAAATAAAGTTTCTTTACCTTCAAAGTTACTATCTACGCCTATAGCATGGGGCAGTTGGGTTAAAATAATAATAATGCCTATACCAGCGAGCATCCCCTCGATTACAGCAGTAGGGATATAGTTGGAGATACTACCTGCCTTCATAAATCCTAGGATAAGCTGGGTGATCCCTGCAATAATTCCTGCACATAGAAATAGATCAAAAGCGCCTAATTCTGTTATGGAGGCAAGAATGATAGCTGTAAGTCCTGCAGCCGGACCAGTAACGCTGATATGTGAAGTGCTCAAAAAGCCTACCACAATCCCCCCCACAATCCCGGATATAATTCCAGATAAAGGTGTTGCGCCAGAGGCTAAGGCAATGCCCAAACATAAAGGTAAGGCTACGAGAAAGACGACTAAGCCAGATGCCAAGTTGGACTTAGCATCACTAAATATATTGATTTTATTTTGTTTCATAATATTAAATTTTGATATATATGGAATATAAAAATATCTATATATAATCTATATTGGCAATGTATACCATGATAAAATAACATTGCAATCAGCTCAATTCTGTTTATATATTTTATTTATTGAAGATTTTTGAAGTATAAATTAAGATGTGCTGTTCAAAAGAACAAAAACAAAATTCAAAGATATCAATCAGTAATTTTGATTGATCGTAAATTGAAAAAGAATCATCTACAGTTTATATAGGGAGCTTAATATTTCTGGGGGAGGGGAAAAAATGAGAAGGAGAGGATCTACCAATTCATCGTCGTTATATCGGATAAACGCTTTGTTGACAATATTCGTGATCCAGTGTACTTTTTGAATTTGCAAAGGTTCGCTATGTAAGAGCTCTTCACTTATTCTTTTGATTTTTACTTCTTCCTCAGAAATGTTTTGAGATATAGTAGGTAAATCCCAATCCATTAGCTTTGCAAGACTGGGCAGAGCTATAAAATTGAGGAGAATCCCTAATATAATAATACTTATATATTTCATTTTCTAAGGCTAGTATTTGATGTTGCAAAGCTACTGCAGTAGCTATTTTCAGAATACTTAATTATTTTTTATGGGACATTACCCAATCAGAATTGGTGAGGTCGTATATTTTCTGAATATCTTTTAGGATGTTTTCAAAATCGATATTTAGATCGATTAGTTTTCCACTTCTTAAATCGAAGACCCAGCCATGTACCAAAGGAAAATGATCTGTAATGTATCTTTCCTGGACACAGGCCATTTTAATCACATTAATACATTGTTCCTGAACATTTAACTCCACGAGGCGGTCGTACTTTCTGTGTTCATCTTCAATCGCATCTAATTCTGCCTGATGTAATCTGTAAACATCCCGAATATTTCTTAACCAAGGGTTTAGTAGCCCTAAATCCTGTGGAGTCATCGCGGCTTTCACGCCACCACAATTGTAGTGTCCGCACACCACAATATGTTTTACTTTTAAGTGTTCTACTGCGTACTGAATCACTGCGGTAGAACTCATGTCTAAAGTGTTAACCACATTAGCGATATTACGGGTTACAAATACTTCGCCAGGTTTTGCACCCATCAGTTCTTCAGCAGTAGCCCGACTATCCGAACATCCAATATAAAGATATTCTGGGGTTTGTGTCGTGGCAAGATTTTTGAAGAACTCCGGGTTATTTGCAATTTTGTCCTCCATCCACTTTCGATTGTTTTCGAAAATTTGATCATAAGAATTTAGCATACATATAAAAAATTAAAAATTTAAGTTTCAAAAATATGCAAAAATTAAAATAAACGATGGATGTCTAAAAAAATTAATATTATTTTAACAATAATGGAATAGAATAAAGATTTATTAAATTAAAAATCAATTATTTAATTTCTTTTTTTATAATATCTCATTCTACGGTATTTCTTCCAATACTTTTGTAGAAGAAACCGTGTTGGGAAGCCAATTGCGTAGAGAACATATTTCGTCCGTCAAATATAGCTTTATGTTTTAGTTTTTTTGCCATTAGATCAAAGTTAGGATTTTTAAACTCTAGCCACTCGGTGCAAATGAGTAAAGCATCCGCTCCTTCCAAAGCGGAGTACATATCTTGTGCATAGCTTATTTTATCTCCTAATATTTTTCTTACATTATTTTCAGCGACACTATCGAAAGCGATGACTGCTGCTCCTTTTTCTAGTAATAAGTGTATATTGTCGAGTGAAGAAGCCTCGCGAATATCATCCGTATTGGCTTTAAATGCTAGACCCCAGATGGCAATTTTTTTACCTTGAAGCTCACCATTAAAATATTGCTCTAGAGCTGGAATGAGTATGGTTTTTTGTTTTTGATTGATCTTTTCGGTAGCCTTTAATATCTCAAAGTTATAATCTTGTTCTTTTCCACTTTTAATAAGAGCTTTAACATCTTTAGGGAAGCAACTCCCTCCGTAACCTATTCCAGGGAATAAAAAACGATGGCCTATCCTGTTGTCAGCCCCCATTCCTAATCTTATTTTATCAATATCGGCGCCTACCTTTTCGCAGAAATTTGCGATTTCATTCATAAAAGTAATTTTTACGGCTAAGAATGAATTCGCAGCATATTTGGTAAGCTCTGAGGATTTTTCATCCATGTAGATAATAGGGATACCAATATTGCTGAAAGGAGCATATAGGCTGGCCATTAAATTTCTTGCTTTTTCCGAACTGGTACCGATTACAACTCTAGAAGGGTTCATGCAATCTTCTACTGCGAAACCTTCACGAAGAAATTCTGGATTTGAGACCACATCAAATTCGACGGAGGTTAGCGCGGCAATAGTTTCTTTCACCTTATCCGCAGTGCCTACCGGAACAGTACTTTTATTAACGATAACTTTATATTGGGTGATCATTTTACCAATGTTTTCCGAGACTTTAAGTATATAGGAAAGATCTGCCGAACCGTCTTCTTCAGGAGGAGTGGGTAGGGCCAAAAAAATAATTTCCGAACATTCTAAGGCTTCACCAAGGTCGGTGGTAAAATGGAGGCGTTCTGCTTGGATATTGCGCAAAAACATTTCTTCTAGATTGGGCTCGTATATCGGAACGGTGCCGTTTTTCATGTCTGCGACTTTTTTTTCATCAATATCTACACAGTATACTGAATTACCTAACTCGGCTAAACACGTCCCTGTAACAAGGCCTACATAACCTGTTCCAACTATCGTAATATTCAATGTTTTTTCTTTAAAGTATAATGGGCAAAAATACTAAATAAACTAATTTGTGTTTTTTATTTTTCCATTTTTATTTTTAGGTTTGTATATGGTATATGATCTTTTATAAAAAATAAAGCATTTTGGTTAAGCACGAAGTGGTTACTGTATTTTTCTTAATAAGGTGATTTTTGCCCCTATTTTGGGATTAAGCAGTTGGTTTTATGGTGGGTATGTTTGTTATTTTTAAAAAAAAAGTCTATATTTGCAGAAGTTTTACGGAATTTAGATGTAAAGGCCTTCGGAAGAAAGCCTTTTTTCGTAAGCATAAAGATAGAATATGGAATTTAGAGAGCGTGTAGAAGATTTGGTCAATCAATATCTAGAAACTAGGCAAGATTTATTTTTAATTGAGCTTAAAATTTCTGTCGATAGCAATATTACAGTGGTGATAGATGGAGATCAGAGTGTAAGTCTTCAAGATTGCTTGGATGTAAGTCGTGCGATTGAGTTTCAACTGGACCGCGAGCAACACGATTTTAGTCTGCAGGTAATGTCTCCGGGACTTTCTGAGCCTTTGAAGTTGCCAAGGCAATTTGCTAAAAATATAGGGCGTGAACTGGAAGTATTGTTACATGATGATACGAAAATCAAAGGTCATTTGAAGTTTGTGGATGATACCTCTCTCACTTTAGAACTAAAATATAGGCGTCCCAAACTCATTGGAAAAGGTAAAGAAGATGTGGTTGAAGACAGAATCATTCCAATAAAAGAGGTGAAAAAAGCCCTAGTGGTGATTAAATTTTGATGGTAAAGAAAAATAAAAAAGATGAGCAACATAAATAATATAGCATTAATCGAGTCCTTTGGGGATTTTAAAGATGAAAAAGGGATCAGTAAAATTGATCTTATGGCTATTATTGAAGATTCTTTAAAGACTCTTTTAAGAAAAAGATATGATTCTGACGATCATTTTGATGTGATCGTTAATCCAGATAAAGGAGATTTCCAGATTTTTCTCAATAAAAAAATTGTAGAGGATGAGATGTCTGAGGATGATGATTTAGAAATTGAAATTTCTGAGGCAAAAAAAATTGATGCTACTTTTGAAGTTGGAGAGGATTTTACTCAGGAAATCCCTGTAGCACAGCTGGGAAGAAGAAATATACTTACACTTAAGCAAATTCTTGCAACCAAGCTACAGGAACATAATAATGCCATGTTGTATGAACAGTTTCGAGATAGAATTGGGGAGATTGCAGTAGGAGAAGTGCATCATATTCGTCATAAACATGTAATTTTGCTAGATGATGAAGGAAATGAGTTTATTTTACCAAAAGAAAATCAAATTCCTTCAGACTTTTTCAGAAAAGGAGATAGTGTGCGTGCCGTAATTGAAAGTGTGGATTTTAAGGGGGTAAAACCTCAAATTGTAGTCTCCAGAACGGCGCCTAAGTTTTTAGAAAAATTATTAGAACTCGAGATTCCAGAAATTCAAGATGGAACCATTATTCTGAAAAAAGTAGTCAGAATACCTGGAGAGAAAGCTAAAATAGCGGTAGATGCGTATGATGATAGAATTGATCCCGTAGGGGCCTGTGTGGGGGTTAAAGGTTCTAGGATTCATGGGGTAGTAAGAGAGCTAAGAAATGAAAATATTGACGTTATCCAATGGTCGAAAAATCCGGAAATTCTGGTAAAAAGAGCTTTAGGAAATGTAAATATTCAAAAGACCGATATGAATGAGGAGCAAGCTCACGTTCTGGTGTATGCTCCTGCCGAGGATATCTCCAAGATTATCGGTAAACAAGGACAGAATATCCGTCTTGCATCTTGGTTAACCGGTTATAATATAGACGTATACAGAGATAAGGAGGAAGGTGACGATGTTGAGTTGGTAGAATTTGCTGACGAAATCGAAGAATGGATTATTAATGAGTTTAAAAAAGTAGGTCTTGAGACCGCAAGAAGCGTATTAGATAAAGAAACAGATGCGCTTGTGGGGATGACAGACCTTGAAGAAGAAACCATTGAAGAAGTAAAACAAATCTTAAGAGAAGAATTAGAGGACTAATCCGAATCTTAATCCCAATTTTATAATAACGACGAATTTTAAAATTCAAAAGAACGAATATTTTTTATGCCAAAAATTAGATTGAATAAAGCGGTAAAGGAACTTAACATCTCTATCCCCAGAGCTGTAGAATATCTGCAGTCCAAAGGAATTGAAGTGGAAAGTAATCCCAACGCTCTATTAGAAAGCGAGGCATTTTCTGCATTGGAAGCTGAGTTCCGCAAAGATGGTGAACAGAAGAAAGCTTCCCATGAGGTCGTCATCTCTAAGGTTCCAGAGGAAAAGCTGGAAATCGAAGAAGAAGAGGTTAGGCCTGAGGTGATAAGAGCCAAAGCAGCACCCCAGGTGGGCGCAAAAATTTTAGGGAAAATTGATTTAGGAGAAATCGATAAGCCCAAAACTTCCGAAGAAGTAGTGACTCCACCAGTTCCTGAAGTGAAAACCGACAGGGAGGAGCCCATTTCTGAAAAGCCAGAGGTCATTCCACCTCAGGAGCAGGAATTTAAAGTTTTAGGTAAAATAGATTTATCTCAGATTAAATCGGATAGGCCTAAGCATTCTGATAAAAAAAACAAAAAAGCAGAAGCTGTAAAAAAAGAAACCCCTAAGGTGCATAAGGAAAAACACATCGTAAAACCACCTATTGAGAAAGTACGCGAAAGCAAACCTGTTGAGCCTTTGGTACCCCAAGAGCCTCAAAAAATTGAAACAGTTTATCAAAAACTCGATGGGCCTAAGATTCTAAAAGAAAAAGTAGACTTATCTCAGTTTCAGCAAAAACCTAAAAAAGAAAATACTACGGATAGCTCTTTTAAAAAGAAGAGAAAACGAATTACCAAAGAAGGAGGAGGCAATCAGGCTCAGAATAATAACCAAGGTGGAAACACTAATAATAACAGCGATAGAAAACCTTTTAATAGAGGGAACCAGCAGGGTGGAAATAACCGAGGTGGAGCTAAGAAAGGCGGTCATAACAATAATAGGCGAGATAAGGTTATGCCTGTTGAGTTGACGGACGAGCAAGTTAAAAATCAGATTAAAGAAACTTTAGAAAAGCTTACCAATAAAGGAGGAAAATCTAAAGGTGCGAAGCATAGAAGAGAAAAAAGATCCTTCAGAAAAGAGCGCGATGAACTTCAGCAGGAGTTAGAAGCACAAGACAGAACGCTTAAAGTTACCGAATTTATTACTGTAAGCGAATTGGCAAGCCTTATGAATGTGAGCCCTACCGAAGTGATTTCTGCTTGTTTTTCTTTAGGAGTAATGGTAACCATGAACCAGCGTTTAGAGGCTGATACACTTACCTTAGTAGCCGATGAATTTGGGTATAAAATAGAGTTCTCTGATGCAGATATAGATGATGCCTCTTTAGAAGAAGAAGTCGATGCAGAGGAAGACTTGAAAAAACGTGCACCTATCGTTACTGTAATGGGGCATGTGGATCACGGGAAAACATCTCTCTTGGATTATATTCGTAAAGCCAATGTAATTGCAGGAGAATCAGGTGGTATTACCCAGCATATTGGTGCTTATAATGTGAAGATTGAGAGTGGTGAAAAAATTACATTCTTAGATACGCCAGGACACGAGGCTTTTACAGCCATGCGTGCACGCGGAGCCCAGGTTACTGATATTGCTATTATTGTAATTGCTGCTGATGATGATGTGATGCCACAAACCAAAGAGGCTATTGCTCATGCCCAAGCCGCAGGCGTACCCATGATTATAGCTATTAATAAAGTAGATAAGCCAAATGCGAATCCTGATAGAATTCGGGAACAGTTATCGGGCATGAATATTTTAGTCGAAGAATGGGGAGGAAATGTTCAGTCTCAAGAAATCTCTGCTAAGTTTGGGAATAATGTGGATTTACTGTTAGAAAAAGTATTAATTCAGGCCGAGTTATTAGACTTAAAATCGAATCCGCATAAGAATTCTTCAGGGGTAGTGATTGAAGCTGCTTTAGATAAAGGAAGGGGCTATGTAGCTACTATGTTGGTGCAAAATGGTACACTTAAAGTCGGAGACTATGTATTGGCCGGGAAAAATCATGGTAAAGTAAAAGCGATGTTGGATGAAAGAGGAAAACCGATGAAAGAAGCCGGACCTTCTATACCTACGACGATTCTCGGTTTGGATGGAGCTCCTGCAGCAGGCGATAAGTTTAGGATTTTTGAAGATGAAAGAGAAGCCAAAAGCATTGCTACTAAGCGTGAGCAGCTTCAGCGAGAACAAACCATTAGAACTAAAAAACATCTGACTCTCGACGAGATTGGGCGTCGTATAGCCTTGGGAGACTTTAAGGAATTGAATATTATCCTAAAAGGTGATGTTGATGGCTCTGTAGAGGCACTTTCTGATATGTTACAAAGGCTATCTACTGAAGAGATACATATCAGTATACTCCACAAGGGGGTAGGGCAGATTACAGAATCGGATGTGTTATTAGCTTCTGCCTCAGATGCGATTATCATTGGCTTTAATGTTAGAGCAGGCAGCAATGCTAAGGACTTAGCAGACAAGGAAGAGATTGAAATCAGAACCTATTCTGTTATTTACGATGCGATTGATGAGGTTAAAGAAGCCATGGAAGGGATGTTGTCTCCGGAAATTAAAGAACAGGTGATTGGAAATGTGGAGATTCGAGAGACCTTTAAAATCTCTAAAGTCGGAACTATTGCCGGATGTATGGTTTTGAGTGGAAAAATAACCAGAAACTCTAAGATTCGATTAATTCGAGAGGGAATCGTCCAGTATACCGGAGAGCTGGAGAGCTTAAAACGCTTTAAAGATGATGTAAAAGAAGTAACCAAAGGCTATGAATGCGGATTGAATATTAAAGGCTATAACGATATCGAAATTGGCGATGTGTTAGAAGTTTACGAAGAAATATCTGTAAAGAAAAAGCTAAAATAAATCAGCTGGATTGCTCTGCAGCAACAGGTAAATTAAAGGGACTGTATTTCTTAAATACAGTCCCTTTTTATATAATCAATAGAGATACAGATTATTGTGTTCTAAAAAATCATGTGATCTTGATATCTCCATAACATGGCTTATTCGTATGTGTAAATTGTGTCGTTTTGAAAGGAATGCTATGTTTATATTAAAAAAAATTTTAGATGCCTTTATTTATTTGGGGAATAAATTTGCTTTTTTTCGGGGGTTTAGGCAATAAAAAGTCTTTAAAAGGTATTTATTCATAAGTATTTTCACGCAATCAAAATAATTTTGCATATGTTAATGTTTTTTAACACATTTGTTTGTTTAAATATTAAAAGATGTTAATATGGATTTGAAAATTAAGGTTTTGAGTGCAGGCGTCTTGTTCTTTTTAGGGCAAATTATGTTTGCACAAAAGATACAGCGTGATACAGCGACTTCGACTAAAAACATTGAAGAGGTAGTGGTAACCGGTTATCAAAAGAAAAAGCAGGCAACAGTCTCTCAGGCTATTTCTGTAGTGAGTGGTGATCAGCTTAAGCAGAATGCCCCTACAACATCTATAGGGAACGCAGTGCAAGGAAAGGCTGCCGGTGTTTTTGTCCAAAGTTATACCGGTCAACCCGGATCTACAGCTACCATTCTTGTTAGAGGTGTGGGTGGAGTAGGAGGATCTTCGGAGCCTGCTTATATTGTTAATGGAATGTATATGACGGCTAGACAGTTTAGTGCTATAAATCCTGCGGATGTAGAGTCTATATCAATTCTTAAAGATGCTGCAGCAACATCTATTTATGGGGCTCGGGGATCAAATGGCGTGGTGGTGGTTACCACAAAGAGTGGGGCAAATATGAAAACTGTATTCTTTGTGGAATCAAAATACGGTTATTCTGAAAAATTAAAGGACAATAATTTTAGTATGATGAATGCGAATGAATTATTGAATTTTCAGAATAAGCTTGGTTTTTTAGGTTTTCAGCAACGTTCAAAGCAAGAGATAGATAGGTTGGCTTTATATAATCATAATTGGCAAAACACTCTTTTGAGGAATTCTGCAGTTCAGTCCTTTCTATTGACAGCCCAGGGAGGATCTAATAAAAATACTTTTTATTATTCCTTAGGATATGATAGTGATACTGGGATATTGAAAGATGTTAAGGGTATTGACCGATATACGGGGACATTCAACTTTTCTAATCAATTAACAAAAAAGCTTAAAGTTGGGGTAAACTTAGGGTTTCAGTTTCAGGAGACTAATAATTTTCTAGATCGATTTAATTCCCAAAATCCATTTGCAGCTATGTATATGTACGCACCATTTGAACCTGTTTATAATTCCGATGGATCATATAATCAGACAATGTCTGCAGGATCAAATGTTGTGGAGCAAATTAGAACATATACCATGAATGAGAAAAGATTTAGATTGCCTGCAACGGTGTATGGAGAGTATAAAATATTCGATGATCTTAAGTTTAAAACCACATTTAACGGATTGTATGATTGGTACTATGCTAAAAACAAAATATCTAAAGGATCTACATTAGATCTTGTGCTTTATGGGAAACCAACGGGTAGCCTTAGTACGAATTCTTTTTATACCTTTAATTACACCTTTAATAACAGCTTAAATTATCATAAAAATATAGGGGAACATACAATCGATGTATTAGCATTTACAGAATTTAACAGAAACTTTGTGGAAACCTTAAATGCTAGTGCTATAGGTTTTAAATCTCCCAATTTGGATGTACCAGATAATACGCTCCCTTCTGACAGAAGTAGATATACCGGAAAAAAAACAATATCCTCACTGATGAGTTATGCAGGAATTTTAAACTATGATTATGCTAAAAAATATATTGTTTCTGGGTCTATAAGAAGAGATGGCTCTTCAAAATTTGGAGAAAACAATAAATATGGAACATTTTGGTCTGTGAGTGGTGCTTGGAATATTGCTCAAGAGGAGTTTTTTAAAACAGATTTATTCAATGATCTGAAGTTAAGGGTATCGTATGGTACTACGGGTAATGACGCGAATATTATTGAATACGTTAATGTCTCCAATGTTTCATATGGTATTTATGGAACATATCCTACCCTTTATCCTTTTAGAGATACAAACAATAATAACATACAAGGTAATACGAATGTAAAATGGGAAACCAATAAAATTACGGGTTTAGGAGTTGATTTTAGTCTTATGCGAAGAAGACTTCGCGGAGCCGTAGAAGTTTATCAGAATAAGAGAAAAGATTTTATTCAACTTCTTCCATTCTCCGATGATGAAGGAGGCTATTCAGCCTATACGAATGCGGGTAATATAACTCAAAAAGGCTTAGAAGTTCAAGTTTCAGCGGATATCATTAAAACAAAGGATTTAAGTTGGGCATTGAGAGCCAACAGTTCATGGCAAAAAAGTAGATTGGATAAATTAGCTGATGGAGAAAGAGAGCGGTATTTAGGTTACACTAATTTAGCAGTAGGGGAAGCTCCATATACATTTTACAATGTTCGTTTTGCAGGTGTCAATCCTGAAACCGGAGCGGCACAATATTATACGAAAAGTGGAGAGATAACAACTACCTATAATCCAGCGGATGCGGTGCTATTAAAAGGTAAAACTCCTTTTCCTAAGGCATTTGGAGGATTTGGTACTTCTTTTAAGTACAAAGGATTTGATTTAGATGCGGATTTTGTATTTAAACTTGGAGGCTATACTTACAATAATATGTGGCAGATGGCAGTAGACCCAGATTTTGCAGTTAGAGGATGGAATGTCGCAAAAGAAGCTGCCAATTTTTGGCAAGCCCCCGGAGATAATGGAGTTTTTCAAAGAATTAATAACGGAGGTGGAGGGATAAAAGATTCCGATCAATTTATAGAAAAAAATGATTATTTAAGATTTAGAACCTTAACTTTAGGCTATACTTTTGATAAATCTTTTCTAGGAGAAGGAGCTCCTGTTAATAAGATGAGGGTGTATATTCAAGGGCAAAATCTAGTCACATGGACGAAGTTTCATGGAGAACCCGAGGTGTCTCTAGGGTCGGCTGATGCACCGATGCTTTTCGTTCCGGGAGCGTATAATTTATATACATATCCTATGACGAAAACAGTATTGATGGGAATACAGTTAGACTTTTAATAATTTAAATTTCGTATAAAATGAAAAAACATATCATAAAGTTGAGTTTGTTTGTTGTTTTGGGAGCATTAGTTTTGAATTCATGTGAGAGGGAGTTGGATCAGATTTCTTCGTCTTCAGAGGAAAACTCTATTGCAATGAATAGACCAGAATCATTTAGAGCTGCCGTGGATGGAGCTTATTCAGCATTTAAGGATGAGGGCTATTATAAAGGTGATAAAAAAGGGGGTGGGCAAATAATTATGGCGGATATAATTTCCGATAATGCCGTAATGAATATGAATGGAAGAGGATCAAATAAAGCCGCTTCTAATTTTGAGTTTGACGCGGATAATGATCAAGTAACATCTCTATTCATAGCAGCTTATCACGTAATTTCAAGAGCGAATTTTGTGCTTAAATATATTAATAATGGAGTATTAACGGGAGCGGCTAAAAAAAATATTGAGGCAGAAGCAAGAGGAATTCGCGCAATCGCACATTTTGATATCGTTAGGACTTACTGCAAAATTCCTACTCAGTCATCGGATGCCAACAAATCAATTGGAATAGGATATAAAGAAATCTTTAATCCAGATAATAAATCCGGAACCAGAGACTTAAGTGTAGAACAAGTATATGATAAGATTATAGCAGATTTATTATTTGCGGCCAATAATATAACGCAGAATGACACAGATAAATCGAGATTGAGTAAATCGGCTATTTATGGAATTCTTTCACGAGTATATTTATATAAAGGGGACTACGAAAATACTATAAAATATGGGCAATTATCCTTGGGAATATCTCCGAGTATTACTTCTATAGATAATTTTAAAAGTGTTTGGAAAACGACCTCAAGTACTAGTTTTGATGGTGTTTTATTTCAAATTGCAAACTCACCATCGGAAGGAGTGACTGTTGGTTTTGCATATAATCAATTGCTTAAAGATGGATATAGAAGTGAATATGTAGTAGATTATGATTTTTTTAATTCTTATTCGGATAAAGATATTAGAAAAAAAGTATATTATACGACAAGTGATTACCTCGGGAACACCTATAATCATATTACCAAATGGGCCTCAGTAGGGGGGAGCTTAGGAGTAGTGCCTATTAAATACATTCGATCTGCTGAAGTATTATTAAATGTTGCAGAGGCCTCTTATAGAAAGGGTAAATTCTCTATTGCCCTCACCTTATTAAATGAATTGAGAACTCAGAGGTATGAAGGTTATACTCCTGGTAATGAATCCGGCACATCTTTGTTGGAGGCTATTTTACAAGAGAGAAGATTTGAGTTAGCTTTTGAAAATGATAGATGGTATACCCTGAAAAGGCTAGGATTAAGTGTAAATAGATCGGGCAAAGGATTTTATGCTAATGGTAAAGGAGAAGCTTCTGCACGACAAAATCTGGAGGTAGGCAATTATAAATGGCAGTGGCCAATCTCAAATTCTACTATTCAGAAAAGTAATCAAAAGATTAAACAAAATCCGGGTTACTAGATGTCGTTAATATAATACCTTATCTTAGCAGTTATTTTGTATATGCTGATGGCTGATAGTCAAGGCGCTTAAGAATAACTGTGTAAATAAAAATTAAGGTGGGCTTAGAAGCCCACCTTAATTTTTTGTATCATTTGATAAACCCAGTTTTTATGATAAAAGATTTTTAAAAAGTATTGTCCCACCAACTGTGTGATTTAAAAAAAATATTCTGGAAAATTTTGATTTCTTAGAGCTGAAAAAAAAATCACGAAAATAACTTTTGATTAACTTTAAGCATTACATCGTTATGATGGAGAAATAGGATTTCTTAAACAACAAAGATTTTTACAAATCCTTTTAAAAATGAAGAAGCATTAACGTTCTTCTTCAAGTAATTACACAAACGAACTGTAGAACATATGCTTGATGCAGACTTAGACTCTCATCTGGATCATGAAAAACATCAGAAATCTACCACTCGAAATTACTGCAACGGACATGGAAGTAAGAAAATAAAGTCATCGTTTGGAGAGTCTGAAATTAAAATTACAAGGGATGGTGAAGGAAATTTTGCGCCTGCATTAGTAAACAAAAGACACAATATTATTGATGATTTGGAAAACATCATCATCTCATTCTATACCAAAGCAATCAGCGTAAGTGATATTGAAGAACGGATCCGTGAAATGTATGATTTAGAAGTCTCTACATCTACTATATCACGTGTTACCAATGCTTTATCAAGTGAAGGGGAGGGTTGGCAGAACCGTCCTCTTGAAGATTTATATCTGATTGTCTGGATGTATGGAATTGTTTTCAAGGTAAAACTCCAAAGTCATTAATAAGCCCATTTATCTGGCTGTTGGACTCAATCGTGATGGCAGAAAGGAAGTATTAGGTATGTGGCTTGGAAAAAGTGAAAGTTCAGCCTTCTGGATGGGTGTTTTCACAGATTTAAAAGCTCGAGATGTGGAAGATATTCTCATCACCACTACCTATCATTTAAATAGATTTACCCAAACCGTTGGTGGTGTTTTCCGCAAATCTCAAACCCAAATTCGTGTTGTCCATCAGATTAGAAATGCTTGCAAATACGTCGTATGGAAGCAGAAAAGAATGCTCCGCCGATATGAAGCATATTTACACCGCCGCTACAAAAAAAAGCTGCTCAAGCTGCTTTGGATAATTTTTAAGCAAAATGGGAAAGCAAATATCCTATACGCCACCATCATGGAAAAACAATTGGGACGAATTAACCGTCTTTTTGAGTTTCCCATTCAAATTAGAAAAAATAATTTAAACAGCCAATTTAATTGAGAATCTGAATGGAAAAATCAGAAAATATACCAAAAATAAAATGTCTTCCGCTACAGTGATGCCATTTTGAAATCTGTTTATTTGGCATTAAAAGAAACCACTAAGAAATCGGCAATGCCAATCCAAAATTGGGGATTAATTTTAAACCAACTTATCCTTATTTTTGATAAAAGGCTCAGGTTATAAAAATCCAAGCCTAACTTTTTAACTTGCACACTTAATGGGATAGTGTCTTATTTAACTTATTTTAATGTATATATGTCATGAATATTAGAATTTTACTTTAGGATTGATTATAACATTTATAGATGATAAAAGTCTTAGGTTTGGGCGAAGCGAGCTTTTATTATTTTTTTGTAGATACAATTATTTTAAGGGCTATTTTTTTAGTTAAATGTGTAGTTTTTGTGAAGTATTTATCAATATATATATGTTTCAGTTATTTTGAATTTATTTGATTCTTAGAGTCTAAAAAAAAATTTTGCACATATTAATATTTTTTAACACATTTGCCTGTTTAAATATAAAAAAATGTTAATATGAATGTGAATATTAGGGTTTTGGGTGCTGGGGTTTTGTTCTTTTTAGGACAAAATGCAGTAGCACAAAAAACAAAGAGGGATACTACGGTCTCGACAAAAAATATTGAAGAGGTAGTAGTATTAGGATATAGTAAAACGGCTACTAAAGCAAAATCCACTGCATCATCTACAACTGTTTCGGCTGAAGCATTGGAGAATAGACCTAATGCATCTTTTTTGAATTCATTGCAAGGTCAAGCTCCTGGAATCAGCATCAATTCTTCATCGGGAACGCCTGGTTCTGGAAAAATAAGTGTTATGGTAAGGGGACTATCTTCTTTAAATGCATCTTCTGATCCTCTATATGTTATAGATGGTTTAGCCACCAGTGCAACTCAATTCAGAAATTTGAACACAAATGATATTGAGACGATTTCGGTTCTCAGGGATGCTGCTGCTACTTCTGTATATGGTAACAGAGGAGCGAATGGCGTAGTAGTCATTACCACTAAAACTGGTAAATTTAATGCGGGCTTAGTGATAAGTTATGACGCTACTACTGGTGTAGCTACGTTGCCCGCTCAGAAATATCATTTATCAAATGCTACGCAATACTTAAAAATAAAGCAATTATCTGGTGTTAAAATTACGGATAGGGAAATTGAAAATAATGCGATAAACACAGATTGGAAAAAGGTTTTTTTTAGATCGGCTCTCACACAGCAACATAATCTAGGACTTAGAATTGGAGGTAAAAATGTTTCGGTATATTCTTCTATCGGTTATTTAGAACAAGAAGGTATGGTGCGAACCACAGACTTTAAGCGTTTTACTTTTAGAAATAATATTAATGGGAGGTCTAATAATGGTAAACTTACTTATAATACACAAATTGCATTAGGTTATTCTAGAAGAAACGAACTTGAGCAAGAAACCCAAGAATCGCTGAATTCCAATATTGTACAAAATCCTTTGCATGGTTATTTATTGGGAGATCCCACTCTTCCTAAGGCTCGGTTTTCGAGTGGACAAGATATGTTTAATCAAATAGGGTCAAATACGAATGAAAATAGATTCGTTTGGTTGCTGGAAGATTATGTAAGATCAGGTAATTTTCCCTCTTATACCGATGAAAATAGTATTTTAGCCAATACGGCGATTAAATATAAAATAAACGATGACTTTTCCATAGGCAATAAATTAGGATTTGATTATAAACAATCCGATCTAATATTTGCTCAGGCGCCGTGGTCTTATTTAGCTATTGATGAGCGGCAAAAATTGAATATTCAATTTACCGGGTCAGAATTAATGACAGATACCAAAGATTTTACTTTTAACAATGTTTTAAATGCTACTTTCCAGAAGAGTTTTGCCGATCATAGTGTAGAATTAGGCGGGTATTTTGAATATATTAAAGCTCATTATTTATTCAAAAGCCAAGAGCAAACAGGATTAAACCCAAACAATTGGCGACCAGGATCAGGTACAGGATATGTTCCTTTTAATCCTGAAAATCAAAACCAATATATTCCGAAAATTGAAGCACAAAAAATTAACGCAGGATCTCTTGCATACTTTCTAACAGCGGATTATGATTATAGTGGTAAATATGGTTTTAGTGGAGTAGTAAGGAGAGATGGTACCTATAGATTTACAAAAGCTAACAAGTGGGGAACGTTTTGGTCACTAGCTGGTAGATGGAATGTTGATAAGGAATTCTTTATGGCAGATTCTACTTTTGATATGCTAAAACTAAGAGCTTCTTATGGAACACAAGGAAATCAGAATTTAATACCACCGATCAATAATTTGAACCCAATGTTCTCAGCAATTCATTTAGGTACAGACTTAAATGATTTTGGTAAAGGTTACTTGAATATGCCAAGTTATTACTTTGCGCAGTTAGGCAATCCAAATCTTCATTGGGAAAAATTAGCGCAATTCAATGTGGGGGTAGATTTCAGATTACTGAACAGAACACTGGAGGGAACATTTGATTATTATGTCAAGAGTACAGATGATATGTTTAATAAGTTGAGGCTTTCGGCCATCACCGGACAATATGAAATTGATGCAAATAATGGAAAACTTAAAAATATGGGGTTGGAACTGATGCTAAGATATTATATCTTAAACCATCAGGATTATAAATTATCGGTATTTGCAAATGCGGCATATAATAAAAACAAGATCGTAGAATTAGAGGAAGGGGATCAACTATTATCGGGTAACACTATTGTTAATTCAGTAGGGAATCTGGCTTATCAATGGAATTTGTATCGTTATGCTGGTGTTAATAAGAAAACCGGAGAAATGCAATTTTATGCCAAGGATGGAAGTATTACAGAAGCACCTACAGACCAAGACAGATTTAAGACTGGAAAAAGTTATTATCCTAAATATCAAGGGGGCTTTGGCGTAAATGCCAGCTATAAAGGTTTTTATTTGGATGCTTTATTTTCTTGGCAAGCCAAATCTTGGCAGATGGATAATACTTTATCTTGGTTATACGATGCGAGTGCCATAGGGATTACTAATCTTTCTTCGGATATGTTAGGGTCTTGGACTCCCAATAATATGAATGCTTCTATGCCCTCTTTAAAAGCTAAAAATTCAGGAATGGATACAGATTCTGATCGTTATCTTTACAGTACGGCATTTGTGAAATTAAAATCCTTGACCTTAGGCTATACGGTACCGAAAACACTGCTAAAGGATACAGCTGTAAGATCTCTAAAAATTTTCTTACAAGGCGAAAATTTAACCACATGGACTAAATGGCGAGGTTTTGACCCCGAAGGAATTGGGGAATATAGCTTAAGTATTTATCCTAATCCAAGAACCGTCTCAGTGGGTATAAATGTAGAACTTTAAAATAGAAAATTAGAAATGAAGATCAATATATATAAAATAGTATTTGGACTCGCAAGTTTAGCTTTTGGAGTCAGTAGTATGATTTCTTGTCGTGATGCCATTGATATTGTACAGCCTGGTGAAATGACAGATGAAAATACTTTTAGAGATATTTCAGATTTAAATTTTTATTTAAATGGAATATATAATACTGTAGATCCTAGAAATGAAATTTATATCTCAGCGGTATTATCTGATGAATTGAAACCAGGTAAATCCAGTGGAGGACAAGAATTTAAACAACATCGATTTTTCTTTGATAGCTCAGACGATTTTTCTGCCGATACTTGGCTGGCATATCAAAAGGTTATTAATAGGGTAAATAGAATGTTAGAGGTTGCTAAAAAGATCAATCCGAGTAAAGATCAGGTAAAGTACAATCAAATTATAGGGCAAGCTAGAGCGCTTAGAGCGTTTGCATATCTACAGTTGGAAACCTATTATTCCGAGGATATGAAAAATGATAATGCGCTTGGTGTCATTTTATTTAAACAAGTTCCTTCAATGTATGAAAAGTTGCCACGAAGTAAGAATATCGATATATATGCCTTAATGGAAGAGGATTTAAATTTTGCATATGTAAATGTTCAAGATAAAGGTGTAAATCAATATTATATTGATAAATCAGTGGTAAATGCAATCAGGGCTAGATTTTATCTTTATAGAGGGAAGTATGATTTAGCTCAAAAATATGCAGAAGAAGTCGTTAAAACTTCTGGTTTAACATTGACAAAAGCTACACCTATTAGCCTTGTTATGGATAACAAGATCCTCTCAATAGGGAGTAAACCATGGCAAACGGCTTTCTATGCTAACAATTCTTTTAATCCCTATCGGCAAATGTGGGGAGATATTAACCGGGGGGAGGTGATTTTCTCGTTAGCAAGACCTGTATATTCAACTAAAACAAGTATTAATGAATTATTTAATACCAATGCATCTGATATCACGGGATCTCCCATGTGGTTCTGGGGGAGAAACTTATATAATATTTTTGTTAACCTTCCTGGAGATATTCGTAAATATGCTTATGTAGATCCAACCTCTATTCCAAAAGAGGGTTATACCAAGCTGCAAAATACGAGAGAAGATCAATTGGTTATAGATAAATACCCAGGTAAATCCAATGCGGCTATAAAAAATGATTTTAAAATTTTCAGATTGTCGGAAATGTATTTTATTTTGGCAGAAGCTGCTATAGAACAAGGAGATTTAATCAAAGCTGCACAATACATTAAAGAGGTCAGAGATGCCAGAAATTATAAAGGCGCTGTTGCTAGGCCTAGCTATTCTAACAAAAAAGAGGCGCTCCAAGATCTATTATTGGAGAGAAGGGTAGAATTAGCATTGGAGGGACACCGTTACATTGATCTTAAAAGGTTGGGAAATGCTGCTGGGGTTACTATGGATAGGAATCCTACAGATGATATTGTAGAGGTGGGTAATTTACCAAATGCTAGTTATAAGTATACTTTCCCGATTCCCAATAAAGAAATTCAGGGAAATAAAAATTTGGTACAAAATAAAGGTTACTCGAGATAAACTCTGTTCCTGTTTTAATGTAGCAAAAAAGAGGTTGTCTTTTGGCAACCTCTTTTTTTGAAAATTCATTATACGATAGATTTTATTATCTAGCAACCAGAGGTCCCTAAATCGATTTACCAAAGCTAATCGATTGTGAATAGGTTTATCCTTACTATCTTTCACTCTCAATTTCGGGAGATACAATAGAGGTATAGGATGTTTATAAGTAGGGCTTATTTTTTTAACCTCTCTCTTAGAAAGAGAATTTCATCTTTCAGCTCTTCAATTCTGGACTCATAGGATAAAACCAGTTTTTCCAGCATTTCTTTATTTTCTTTGTATATATTCTCCTGATGGCCGATCACATTATCTGTATTTTGTTGGTTATAGATATTCTGTGGTGTGCCATCTAAAAAATGATAGGGCGGTTTTTTTAAAATGGAGGCAATAGCCAATAATCTCTCTACCGTCAGTTTACTTTCATTTTTTTCCAGATTGGTATAAGCTGCCTGGCTAATCCCTAGTTCGTGGGCCATATTTTCGTGTGAATAGCCATACTCTTTGCGGGCTTCTTTTATACGTTCTAAAATTTTTTCTACAGGGTCCATCATGTTATTATAAATATTTGTAAAACTAATAATTTATACGATAAAACTAATAAAAAATATATAAAACTAATTGTAATTACTCGGGAATCAATTTAAATTAGTGCTGTCAAATGTGAGGAATTATTTAGATTATACGAGAGACTTATGTATTTTATAATGTAAAATATGTCAAAAACTACAAATTTAGTATCAAATCAATAAAATAAAACGTTTAGAGGACGATCGCTATCCAGGGTTTCTATTAATCGAGAAACCTTATTGTTGAGGCTGGCACAAAATACTAGAGTAGAGTCATATGATTGACCCTAAGACGTATTATAAAGAGGTTATACTGTTCCCATATAAATAAAGAGGTACAGGCTCTAGCTGCAAATGTAATCATATTGATCAGGAATCCCAAAAGTGTTGATGTCTTTAATATAGGAAGATAAATAGGAAGGCAACAAAATATGCCTTCTGATATAATAGACCTATAATCGCTTCAAAAATCTATAGCCGGTTTTATTATTTATCTGCGATTCAATTTGAAAATCCATCACATATGAAAATAAAATTAACACTGTTCAGTATGGGGGTATTATTTTTTATAAATCAGCATACCCTCGCCCAAAAAAGAAAAAAAGACACCACCTCTACAAAAGATATTGAAGAAGTCGTGGTCTTAGGTTATAATAAGCGGCTTACCAAGCCCAAGGATGCGTCTGCCAATACAGTCGTCATTGCGGAAAAACTTGAAGGCCGGCCTAATATATCCTTTTTAAACACCTTACAGGGTTCAGCGCCAGGCTTAACCATCTCCTCGAACTCCGGATCTCCTGGGTCTGCCAAGATAGATGTCTTGATCAGAGGTATAGCTTCCATCAATGCCAATACCGAACCTTTAATCGTTCTAGATGGTGTTCCCACCAATGCCAATCAATTTAGAAATCTTAATACCGAGGATATAGAATCTATTTCTGTTTTGAGAGATGCTGCAGCTACATCGATTTACGGAAATAGGGGAGCCAATGGCGTATTATTGATTAACACCAAATCAGGAAAATATAATAAATCATTAAGTATGCATTACAGTGCGATGACGGGAATAAATACTTTGCCAAAGCATAGGTACAATCTCGCTAATGCTTCACAATTTCTGACCTTGCAGAAAAGATTAGGGATAAATCCTGCACTTTCTATGTCTGATGAAGAAATTGCAAATTATCCTGTTAATACCGATTGGCGAAAGGTGTTTTTCAAGCAAGATATCATCAAGCAGCATAACTTACAGATTTCTGCAGGGGGGAAGAATTTAAATGGTTTTGCTTCTTTAGGCTATTTAGAACAAGGGGGAATGGTTCCCAATACCGATTTTAAAAGAATGAGCCTTCGGACCAATCTCAATGCAAAGTCTGATGATAATAAATGGATGTTTTCTACCCAGGCAGCCATTGCATTTTCTCGGAGGAACCAATTAAATGAGGAAACAAACAGTGGATTAAGTAACAACTCTCTTCAAAATCCATTGCTCGGATCTGTCACCGGATTACCTTATCTAAAATCAGGGCAATATAAAACTGGGCAGGAGTTATGGGATGCTATAGGTGGAGATTCCGGGAAAGGAAATTTTATTTACATTCTGGAAGACAATGCAAGAAGAGCTTATCACAGTATGTTTAATCGCTATGATGATGTCAATACCTTTGTAAATGCAAATGTTAATTATAAACTGACAGAGGAGCTTAGCCTCGGAAATACTACTGGGGCAGATTACAAAGTGGTCAATAGATGGACAGGCAGAGCACCTTGGGGCTATCTGGCCTTAGTTGTGGCCAAGAATACAAACACAGAATATGGAGGCTCGGAGACTCAGCAAAATGAAAGAGAATTAAATCTGAATTCGGTGACCAAACTTCTTTTAAATAAAAAATGGGGTGATCATAGCTTAGATGCCGGAGTGTATTTAGAATATATAAAGGTACATTATTTTGCCTCCACCCAAACGCAAAATGGCTTGGATCCCAAAACGTGGGCTTTAGGAGCAGGCACGGGTTATATTCCTTATAGTGCCAGTGACCCCAATAAGTATGTACCTCAGGTTTATTCTCGTAAAATTGATGCAGGAGCACTTTCTTATTTTGGATCCATAGATTATGATTATAGAGGCAAGTATGGATTGGGAGGTGTGATCAGGAGAGATGGTAGCTATCGTTTTACCAAACAAAATAGATGGGGTACTTTTTGGGCGGTTTCTGGGCGGTGGAATGTCGATAAAGAAGCCTTTATGGAAAATGTAGGTTTTGATATGTTGAAACTTAGGCTCTCCTACGGAACCCAAGGAAATCAGAATATTATAGATCCTGATGCGGGGAGTAATGCCTTGTTGCTAGGAGCCAAGATTGTATATGATCTGAATGCTATAACAAACGGCTATGACAATCAAGTAGGATTGAAAGTAGATAATATAGGCAATCCCAATTTGGTATGGGAGAAAATATCGCAATTCAATATAGGTTTAGATTTCAGATTTCTTAGGAAACGCTTAAACGGAAATATAGATTTTTATCGAAAGAAAACCACCGAGTTGTATAATGATTTGAGATCCTCCGCCATTACTGGTTTTTATTCCTATAGGGGTAATTTTGGAAATCTTATGAATACAGGTATAGAAGTGTCGTTAAACTATGATCTACTCAAACAAAAAGAAGCACAGCTCTCTATTTTTGCCAATGCTGCGTGGAATAAAAATAAACTGCTAAAGATCGAAATTCCAATTAGAAGAGGGGCCTTGTTAATGGAAGAAGGAGGTCCTCTGTATCAATGGAATTTGGTCCCTTGGTTGGGGGTAAATCCCGAAAATGGAAAAGGGCAATATTTGGCGTCCGACGGTAGTATCACCGAGACACCCAAGGAAAAAGACAGAATAAAGAAAGGCAGAAATTTTTTTCCTAATTATAATGGAGGATTTGGTTTTAACGCATCTTACAAAGGCTTTTTTTGGGATACCCTGTTTACCTTTCAAGCTGATTTTTATAGAAGTGATAACCAACTGTCCTGGGCGTACAATCCTTCTTATGCATCTAATGGAAAAAATGTATCTGCGGATTTATTAAACGCGTGGACTCCCCAAAATCGCTATACCTCTATTCCCGATCTCAAAGCAGCTGATTATTCAGCCATGAGCGACAGGCTTTTATTTGATGCATCGTTTATAAGGTTAAAGTCCATTACTTTGGGCTATCATGTTCCCAAAAAACTTTTGCAGGAGGGGTTTGTTAAATCCTTAAAAGTATTTATTCAAGGAGAAAATCTGGCGATATGGACCAAGTGGAGAGGTTTTGATCCAGAGGGTTTAGGTACTTTTCCACTGGGGGTTTATCCCAACCCAAAAACGGTTTCAATAGGTGTAAATATTGACTTTTAATATACGATACATGAAAAATATATATATAAATAAATTAATAGCAGGCGTTCTTCTCTATATTGCATTTTCTTGTCAGGATGCTATAAATATCTCGCAGGATGGCATCTTGGATAATAAAGCAAGCTTTAAAACAATCCAAGATTTAAAGCAATTTTTGCTAGGAGATATCTACAAGATAATTGATGTCTCAGATCCTATAGCCTTTACTTCGCTGTTTACAGATGAGGTAGGACAAGGCCCTTCCAATAGTCAACTGTACCAAGATATTCACCAGTTTTACCTAGACACTAACAATAGTTTTGCTTCTTCTATTTGGTTGGATAACTATAAGATAATTAATAGAGTAAATCGCTTATTAGAAGCTTCCATATTAGTGAAGGCCACCAATAGTACTGAGATAAAAGCTAAAAATCAAATATTGGCAGAAGCAAGAGCTGCAAGAGCTTTTGCATATCTAATTTTGGAAACCTATTACTCACCTGATATGAAAGATAACAATGCTTTAGGGGTGATGATACTTGATCATGTACCTGCCAATGATGAAAAGTTACCGAGAAGCAAGAATGCTGAAGTCTTTGCCGTAATAGATGCAGATATAGCTTTTGCAGAAGAGCATTTAGCGAATTCAAACAATTATTTTTTCTTTAATCAAAATTTTGTAAAAGCCTTTAAAGCAAGATATTATTTATATAGAGGAAAATATGCTGAAGCCAAAAAATATGCTCAAAAGTTGATCCTTGAATCCAATTTGGTATTGACACCATCTCGTCCCATTCCTTCCGGTGATATAGGGTCCCCAAAATGGCATACTGAGTTGAATGCTTACTCTTCGACTAATCCTTATATAAAAATGTGGAATGATAGTGGGCAGGGCGAAATTATTTTTGCCCTAAGCAGACCGGGTTCGGGATCTTGGCCCAATATAGCCAGTGTTTATGTTACCAATGCTACCAATGTAAAAGGAGCGGTTAACTATGATATGGGGCGAAATTTATTTAATCAGATCAATGCCAATCCCCATGATATTAGAAGATGGGCTTTCGTGGATCCCTCTTCCCTCTTTGATCCTCAATATGAAACCAACCCGAATTATAAAAATTCAGATGTTATCGTGATAGATAAATATCCCGGTAAATATACAGGAACACAGCCTTTACGAAACGATGAGAAAGTATTTAGGCTTTCCGAAATGTATTTTATTCTAGCAGAATGTGCGATTCATGATCAGCAATTATCTTTGGCTGCACAGTATATTCATAAGGTAAGACAGGCCAGACAAATATCAGGAAATATCCTAGTACCTAAGTACGCAAATCAAACCCAAGCTTGGGCAGATGTACTAAAAGAAAGAAGAATAGAGCTCGCTTTTGAAGGGCATAGGTATATTGATATTAAAAGAATAGGTCCGCTGGCCCATAAGAGTATAGAGCGTCATCCTACAGATGATTTTGATAAAAAGGCGGTCTTAACGCTTTCTAATACAGATTATCGATTTACTTTACCCATTCCATTGAACGAGCTTAATAAAAATACAGAACTGATACAGAATAAAGGTTACTGAATTGCGTGAAGCATTTTTTTGCGTTTGTGTGTTTTAGGATTCTGCAGGGCTGCCTTAGTTTCTAAGGCAGCTTTTTATAGTATTAAAGAGAGGGGATATTTGGTAAAAATCAATTTATTGATAGAAAAGTCCATTTATCGAAACAATACCGTATTATACCCATGGGGAGTAGCTTGCTTCCTCGTATAAATTTCTGGCTTATTTGTTTAAAATAAGTCCCATTAGATCTCCAAAAAAGTTTCTGAAATTTTCTCTACTTTTGTAGCTCATTCCAAAGAGATGAGGTATATTTTTTTATGGCTAATATGGCTGTCAGGAACTATTTCTGCACAGGTGATTAACAAAACGGATAATAATAGAATTACTGGAGATTCGGTAATTATAGATAATGGTAGAAAAGATTCGATAAAAATCTTTAAACCCTCTATTCAAGATTACAAATTCCGAACAGAAGGAGGCGCAGATAAAATATTTGATATCGCTCTTACGCCAGATAAAACCTTTATATTTTCTCAGTTCAATAATAAAGATAATTTTGGTAAAGTTCAGTTTCCAAATTCTGGGCAGCCGTTTAATCCTTTAATGTTTGAACTTATGCCTCAGCAAAATCTAGCGGTTCTACCTACGGGCAAGGCTTTTAATATGCTTAGAGTGGCTGATATAAGGTATTATGATGTAAAAACACCTACCACTACTTTCATCTATCACAATGCACCAGGGAACGGTAGTGTATTAAGTTCTTCCTATACTCAGAATGTGGGAAAGAATTTTAATTTTTCCATTAACTATATGGGTTTGCGAGCTAAGGGATTGTATCAACGTAATCTCTCCGTTAATAATAATTTTAACTTCTCCAGTCATTATCAAAATCAGAGTGGGCGCTATGAGTTTTTTACCCACTATCTGAATCAGAATGTGAATAATGAAGAAAATGGAGGTATAAAGTTGTTGGATCAGTTTTTAGGAGGAGACTCTCGTTTTGAAAATCGCCAAAATGTGGAGATCAACCTTAGCAGCAGCGAAAGTTTTTTTAATTACAGGCGATACTATTGGAGTCATAGTTACGGACTCTTTAAAATTGATGGAGCCTATCCTCTGAAACTCAAACATACTTTTATAAATGAGGGGAATAAATACTATTATGTACAAAATGGGTCTGAAAATTTTTATAACCCCTATGCGCCAGAGGTAATAAAAGATTTTACACCCTCCTCTAAAAAATACTCTAAGAAATTTACCAATATAATAGGATTGGTTTTTAACAAACCCGCCTTTAAACTGGATGCAGGCCTTAAATATCAGAAAATCACCTTGGGGACCAATGGAATTTTATTACAGAATGAGGTTTCTCCTTTAGAGTGGAAAGAAAATAGACTCGGAATAGAGGGAAACTTACAGATAAAACTATGGAATAAATTTAATCTCGATTCCCATGCTGAATATACCACAGGGAATAAATTTGGAAATTTTATTCAAATAAACAATGATATTAGATTTGCCACTAAAGAAAACTTCGCTGTAGAGGGGAAGCTTAACTTTCAATCAGCAGCACCTTCTTTTAATTTTCTCTTGAACGGATCCATATATAAAAATTTTAATTATGCTCCGGATTTTAAACATCAGAGTATATTGGAAGCAGGGGGTCTTATAAAACTCAAGTGGTTAGATGCCTCTGGTTTTATTAACTATTTTAATATCAATAACAATACCTATCTCAACGCGCAGCGCAAAGTAGAGCAGCTAAGTTCATCCATTAATATCACCCAGATAGGGGGGGGGGCTACGCTAAGCTATAAAAAGTTTCATTTACATGGAAAAGTTTTGTTCCAGTCCGCCATCAACAATAAGGAGGTCTTTCCGATGCCTCATTTTATAGGTCGAGCCAATCTATATTTTCAGTCTCACGCTTTTAAAGATGCCGCGGAAATTCAAACTGGAATCAAGGCCTATTATTTTGATAAATTCCGATCTCGGGAATTTTTTCCAGTATTAAATGAATTTGCATTAGCTGGTAACTCTTCGCATGCTATAGGAGGTTATCCTATTATGGAGATGTATTTTAATATGAAGGTAAAAAGTATGATGTTGTTTATTGAAGGTCAGCATATTAATACAGCTATCGGGCATAAT
Source organism: Elizabethkingia argenteiflava (assembly GCF_009904105.1). Taxonomy (GTDB): domain Bacteria; phylum Bacteroidota; class Bacteroidia; order Flavobacteriales; family Weeksellaceae; genus Elizabethkingia; species Elizabethkingia argenteiflava. The sequence goes on from NZ_JAAABJ010000641.1 coordinate 92,351, forward strand.
AAAAGTTTTGCGGCTCCCTATTATCCGGTGGCAGATTTTAGGCTCAACTTGGGGATAGTTTGGTATATTTTTTCATAAATTTGAAGGATGACGGATGGTCGTTTTACTATTGATTTCAGGGATATTCCTTATATCCCTGAGATGTTGAAAGATTATCTTAAGGGTGATCTTAATGAATATCAAAACTTGCACTATAGCAAGCAAAATGCCTTAATACAGGCTTATAGAAAATCTCGTAATTATTCTCCGGAATACCGAAAGGTTTTGGTAGAGGTTTTAACAAGGCAGATGCAAAAAGTATCGATTACTGCTAAGCAAATGCAGTATATAGAGTTGCTAAAGCAGGAAAATACTTTTACGGTAACCACTGGACATCAACTCAATCTTTTTACAGGGCCTGTTTTTTTTATTTATAAAATATTGCAGACGATTAAGACGGCCCAATATCTGAGTGAAAATAATGAAGGGAAAAACTTTGTTCCCCTATTTTGGATGGCTACTGAAGACCATGATTTTGAAGAAATTAATCATTTTAAAACAGAGCGTAATTTTTACAAAATTCATGAAAAATCAGGAGGAGCAGTAGGTAGAATTCAATTATCGGATCTTTCTTTTTTAGATGAGTATGAAAAAGAATTCAAGGATTTTACTTATGGAACGGAGTTAATTCGCTGGATCAGGGAGGCTTATCAGGAGGGTCGTTCGCTAGCATTGGCTACACGAATTTTAGTCAATAGAATTTTCGGGCGCTACGGTTTATTAATTCTAAATCCGGATGATAAGCAATTAAAGAAAATAGCCTCTCCTATTTTTGAAAAAGAACTTAAGGAAAAAGCTTTGTATACAAGTACTCAGCAGAGTGTTGAGCAATTGGTGAAGCAGTATGGCAAAGTGCAGGTAAATCCCAGGGAGATTAATTTGTTTTATCTTAGAAAAAATGCCAGAAATAGAATACAAAAAATAGGAGAACAATATCAGGTGCTGGATACGGATATACATTTTAGTCAAGCCGAGATACTGGCTGAGATGAGGGAGTATCCGCATCGTTTTAGTCCCAACGCTGTATTGAGACCTGTATATCAGGAAGCGATACTGCCCAATGTGGTTTATATAGGAGGAAATGCCGAGGTAATGTATTGGTTAGAATTGAAAATTTTTTTTGAAGCCCTAGGGCTAGAGTTTCCACTTTTGTTGCCCAGAGCATCCTTAGCCTTTATAACCGAGAAAACTTTTCATAAAATTCAGAAACTAAATTTAAAAGTTGAAGATTTCTTTGGAAACTATCAGGAACTAGTGCATCAGAAATTATTAGAAAACACATCGCTTTATGCTTTGTTAGAAGAGAAAGAAAAAGTTATACACACGCTTTTCAAGACGCTTAAAGAGCAGGCTGAGCTTACCGATAAAACGTTTGGAAATTTGGTTATAGCAGAACAAATGCGCCAGCTAAAATCATTTACCAGAATGAAAAAGAGGTTGCTGCGTGCTGAAAAAATTATCCAAGCCGATCTTTATCAGCGTTACAATGAGTTGTATGAAAAATTAAATCCCGAAGGAGTTTGGCAGGAGCGTAAAATCAATTTTAGTGATTTTTATGCTGAAAATGGTCCTGAATGGTTGCAGACATGTTATGAAAACATTAATGAAAATACGTCTGCATTAACGATAGTAGTTTTATAAAAAACAAAAGTTTATTTTTGTACTAATAATATACACCAATGAAAAAGACAATCATATTGGCATTATCAATTTTTGGATTTTCTGTCAGCGCACAGAAAACACATGAGGTCAGTGCTAAAGAGACACCCTATAGTATCTCCAGAAAATATGGACTTACTTTGGAAGAATTTTATAACTTAAACCCCAAGATAAAGGACGGCGGTATTTTGGGGATAGGGGATAGCGTAGTCATCTCTAAAGCCAGTAATATTAGCGATAAGAGTCCTGTAAATCCTGCTATCGGACAGGTTTCCGTACAACCTCGGCAGTCTCTATATGCTTTATCTAGGGAATATCAGATTTCGGTCGCAGAGATTCGAAGTTTAAATCCCGAGATAGGAGAATCTTTACAGATTGGGCAGAAAATAAATTTACCATTGGAAAATATTAAAAAATATATTCCTCCAAAAGTTGTTTCTCAGACTCCTGCTCCATCTCCATCTCTGGAACAGGAAGATACTCCTGTTGTTCCTGTACAGAATAAATCTGGAATCTATATGGTACAGCCTAAAGATACCTATCAAACCATCATCAAGAATTTTAATATGTCCTTGTCAGAATTGTTTAGGATCAATCCAGGACTTGAAAAAGAAGGTCTTCAGCCTGGGGTTTATATTGTGGTTGCCCGTAATAACCCCGCGATAAGTGCTCCTACGGAGAAGGTACGACAGAAAGATTTTACCCCTCGCGAAAAAACTCAGAAAAAGGAGATAAAAGCCTTTGATATTGCAGATGATGGTACTAATTATACCGTCCAGCCTGGGGATACTATTTTTGGCATTCTTAATAAATTTGGAATTAGTTTGGATCAGCTAATAGAGCTTAATCCCAGTCTTGCTACCGGATTAAAAGCAGGCATGGTCATTAGGATAAAAGGGAGTAGTGATAAAACATCTTTCATAAAATCCTCAGGAGATGCACTGAATATCGTTCTTCTTCTTCCTTTTGGTTTTGATGCTAAAGATGCTAAGTATAGGACAGCTGCTTTAGATTTCTTAACCGGAGCGAAATTGGCGATTCAGAGGAGTATAGAAAAAGGACAAAAACTCAATATCAATATCATAGACGAGGGGAGTGAAGCCTCTTTTAAGAAAGTTTTGACATCTGTAAATAGAGATAATACAGATCTTATTATTGGCCCCTTTTTTAAGTCGGATCTAGAGGCATTAATGTCCTATGTCTCTTCAAAAAAAATTCCGGTAATATCCCCTTTTGCAAATGCCAAAGATTTATATAAATACGATAATCTAATTATTGTAGAGACAGAAGCTTCTGTTTATGCTGAGCGTATTGCTAAAGAAGTGTCGACGGCTTATAACGGAGAAAAAATATATATTGTAGGAAGTGGGCAGTCTTATGCCGGTGCTATCCAGGCTATGTTGGAAAAATCATTGGGACATCCTAACATATCTGTTCTAAAGAATGCGGGTGATATTAAAATAGAAAGCAATATAGTGACCGGGCAACCTGCACCTATTATCACTATTTTAGCTTCAGATAATGAGGGAGAGAAGACTAATTTTGTCAATACAATGATCAATTTGGGAAAAGAAGCTCCAGGGACCAGAAGTTTTAGTATGTTCTACTCAACCGATTTTGAGAAAAAAGAAGATGAATTGGGCAACGTAAAGCTTGTATACATAATGGATAGGAAGATTAATACACAAGGAGAATTTGAGAGAGAAGTACTTAAGCAATACACTTCAAAATTTTGTAAATCGCCTTCTAAGTATGCGGTGGTAGGTTTTGACATCATGATTGATGCTCTTTCCCGAGAGAATGCTAAAGGCGAAATTTTTAATAAAATGGGTAAAGTTCAAACCCATCTTGCCACCAAATTTGAATATGAAAAAACAAAAGAAGGAGCCTATATTAATAAAGGCTACCGCTTAGTACGGTTAAATCCGTAGTTCATAAAATATTATTATATTTTTTAAAGAGTTTTTAAACGCGTAAATTAAACGAATGAAAGCATTAGTGTTTCCAGGTCAAGGCTCACAGTTTGTCGGGATGGGAAAGGAACTTTACGACAGTCGTAGAGAAATTAAGGATTTAATGGACTTAGCTAACGATGTTTTAGGATTCGATATTCTATCCATAATGTTCAATGGTACAGAGGAAGATCTTAAAAAAACTAGCGTAACGCAACCCGCAATTTTTATTCATTCGGTGGCCAACGTAAAGGCATTGGGTTCTTTGGGGGCGCAGATGGTTGCTGGCCATTCCTTAGGGGAATTTGCTGCTTTAGTAGCCAATGGAGCTTTAAATTTTGAAGATGGCTTAATGTTAGTTTCTAAGAGAGCGGCAGCTATGCAGGCGGCCTGTGATGCTAATCCCTCCTCTATGGCTGCCATATTGGGTTTAGATGATGACAAGGTTGAGGAAATTTGTTCTAAAGTAGATGGAGTAGTGGTACCGGCTAATTACAATTGTCCAAAGCAGTTGGTAATTTCGGGAGAAACCAAAGCGGTAGAAGAAGCCATTGAGAAGATGAAAGCAGCAGGTGCACGAAGGGCTTTATTATTGCCTGTAAATGGGGCTTTTCACTCGCCTCTTATGCAGCCTGCGCAAGAAGAATTGTCCAAAGCTATTCATGAGACTAAATTTAGCAAGCCTCTTATTCCAGTATATCAGAATATTACGATGACGGCAGTTTTAGATCCCGATCAGATTAAGGAAAATCTGATTAAGCAACTTACCGGTCCTGTAAAATGGACACAATCTGTGCGAAATATGATTAAGGATGGTGCCACTCATTTCGTAGAAGTAGGTCCCGGGAAAACCTTACAGGGATTGATAAAAAAAATAGATTCTACAGTAGACATATCTTCTGCATTTTAAAAAACAACCAGAGACACGAATAAATTCGTGTCTCTTCTTTCAAAACCAGATTTTGGAAAAACAGTATTTTTTTTCACCCGGAAAGTTGTTATTAACTTCCGAATACTTTGCATTAGACGGAGCAAAAGCACTAGCTATTCCCACTCGATTGGGGCAGGAATTATCCGCTGAATCTATAGAAGATGGCAGGTCGTATATATACTGGGAGACTTATCGAGAGGGAAGACCTTGGCTAAAAGCGTGGATAGATTATGCCAATATGAAGGTATTAGAGACAAATAGAGACAATGCCTCTGAATTTATTCTAAAAATATTTCATTTTTTAAAATATTTAGCGTCTAAAAAGTTAATAACAGACACATCCTATCGTTTAATATCCCATATAGAATTTCCCGAAAATTTTGGTTGGGGAAGCAGTTCTACGCTGATCAATAACCTATCCAAATGGGCCGAGGTAGATGCTTTTGTTCTCAATGATTTAACCTTAGGAGGGAGTGGTTATGATATAGGAGTTGCCCAAGAGGCGACTCCCATACTTTATACCCGAACAGCCAATGAGAAAATTGTGGAGAAGATTAGTTATGCACCTCGATTTAAAAATGAACTTTTATTCGTTCATTTAAATCGGAAGCAAGATTCTCGTGAAGGCATTAATATGTACCGCAGCAAAGATAGATCTTCCGATTTAATCTCTTATTTTTCCAATCTTACCGATCAAATTTTGAAAGAGAATACAGATTTAGAAAAATTTTCTTTTCTAATGCAAAAACACGAAGAGAAAATGAGTCAATTTCTAAATATACCGCCTATAAAAGAAAAATTTTTTAAAAACGCACCTTCTTTTTTTAAAAGTTTAGGCGCTTGGGGAGGTGATTTCGTTTTGACGACTAAATTTAGGGATTACGAAAGTTATTTTTTTGACAATGGATATCCTGTATTTTTCTCATACAGGGATATAATATCCAGCTGATCAGATTGTTATATATTTACGCTTAACAATGACTAATATCATCCATGCTGATTGGCATATTTTATTAACTTTAGCCAAGTGAAAAGTAAAGTAATGAAATCATTGGAAAAATTTGGACTTAACAATGGCAATGTAAAATGGCAATTGCCTCCAGAAGAACTTGAAAAAGATACAGTAAGGTATGAGCAGGGATTTGTTGCGGGTTCCGGAGCTTTGGCTATTAACACTGGGGAATTTACAGGACGTTCACCCCAAGATAGGTTTATAGTAAGAGATGAGATTACCCAAGATAGGGTATGGTGGGGTAAAGTAAATATACCTTTTGATAGTGATAAATTTGATGCTTTGTATGACAGAGTGGTCGCCTATGCTTCAGAAATTCCTCTCTATGCAAGAGCAGCCTATGCAATAGCAGATAAACGTTATCAGGTGAAGATAATGGCAGTCACTGAATATCCTTGGTCTAATATGTTTGTATACAATATGTTCCTCAGACCCAGTATTCAGGAACTGGCCGAATTTGGAGATCCCGATTGGTTAATTTTATGCATTCCAAGTTTCAAGGCGGACCCTGAAGTAGATGGTACGAGACAGCATAATTTTTCTATCCTCAACTTTAAAAGAAAAATCGCATTAATAGGTGGAACAGCTTATACTGGGGAGATGAAAAAAGGCATTTTTTCGGCATTAAACTTTACCCTCCCTGTAGAACATAATATCTTACCTATGCATTGCTCTGCTAATGCAGGAGAAGAAGGAACGGCTATTTTCTTTGGTCTTTCAGGTACCGGTAAGACGACTCTTTCCGCAGATCCCAATAGAAAATTGATCGGAGATGATGAACATGGCTGGACCCCAGATAATACTATTTTTAATATTGAAGGGGGGTGTTATGCTAAGGTGATTGATCTTTCGGCCGAAAAAGAGCCCGATATTTATGGTGCCATTAAGCGGGGAGCTATCCTTGAAAATGTATTCTTTGATGAAAAAGGAGAGCCTGATTATACCAATGATAGTATTACGCCTAATACAAGAGTTAGTTATCCGCTTGATTTTATTCATAATATTCAGGTTCCTTCCATCGGAAATAATCCCAAAAATATCTTCTTCTTAACATTTGATGCCTTTGGGGTATTACCTCCCATATCTAAACTGACCCCTGAGCAGGCTGCTTATCATTTTATTTCAGGCTACACTTCCAAAGTGGCAGGAACAGAAGTAGGAGTTATAGAACCCCAAACAACCTTCTCTGTTTGCTTTGGAGCTGCCTTCATGCCGCTTCATCCAACAGAGTATGGAAAAATGTTATCTGAAAAAATTAAAGGTGCCCAAGCAAAAGTATGGTTGGTGAATACCGGTTTTAATGGGAAAAAGGAGCGTATGGGTCTTAAAGATACTCGTGCCCTTATTTCTGCCGCATTAGCGGGTGAATTGGATAAGGTTGCCTATCAGGAGAGCCCCATATTTAAGGTTCAGATTCCAACTTCCTGTAGGAGAATTTCCGATGAAAGTTTATTATTACCCGAAAATAGTTGGAATTCTTATGAGGCTTATATAAAACAAGCCAAAGATCTTGCTGCAGCTTTTCATAAAAATTTTGAGAGATTCAATGAAATTCAAGATGTTAGTATTTTGGAGGGGGAGCCCAGAAGAGAAGTAGAAGTGATTTGATATAAATATCTTTTTAGACTCACCACAATTAATTTAATTGTGGTGTTTTATTTTATCAAATAGCGGATAGCCAATTGATAACCTGTCAGGCCAAAGCCCGAAAGTATGGCATCCGTATGAGCAGCCGTTACAGATTTTTGGCGGAATGTCTCACGTTGGTAAATATTACTGATATGTACTTCTATTTTAGGCTTAATAATATTTTTTAAACAATCCGCTAAAGCATAGGAGTAATGGGTAAAAGCTCCAAAATTAACCACCAATGCATCAAAATCATCTTGCTGTATTCTATCGATAAGTTCTCCTTCAATATTAGACTGATAATATAAGATTTCATCTTGTACAAATTCGTTGCGGAGCTCTAAAAGGAAGTCTTCCATAGAAACATTCCCATATATTTCAGGTTCGCGCCTGCCTAAAAGATTAAGATTGGGACCGTTTACAATTAAAATTTTCATAAGTCAAAATTAGAGTTTTTTATATTACGTTATTATTTTAGGCTTTTCAGCTTGTTTTATCCTAATGCGAATATAGGCATATTTTAAACTTTTGAGAAGCCTCGCAGAAGACACTTTTTGATAAATTTTTAAGATTGTTTTAAGTTTTTTGTTAAAAAAAACTTAAAGTCTACTTGTTCGATAGATGTTCTATTTGTAACTTTGTCTTCTTATATATTAAGCTTATAGAGAAAGATGGAGGGAACTGACCCCATGAAATCTTAACAACCTGCACATGCAAGGTGTTCCATTCAGCCTTAAAGGGAAGATAAGCATAGGTATTTATAAAGTGTAAATACCCTTTGCGAGAAGATATGGCAAAGGGTATTTTTTTAATTATAATTCTATAAAAAATATGTTTAGGAAATCACTTATAGCACACAGTATTAGAACACCTATAGGTATAGCAGGTGTATTCTTGGGAGGAGTGGGACTATACGCCCAGAATATTAAACAGAATAAGGATTCCCTTCGTCAGCAGCAAATTGATGAGGTAGTAGTGGTGGCCTATGGAAAGGCTAAAAAATCTAGTTTTACAGGTTCTGTATCCACTATTTCAGGTGATAGAATTGCTACGCGCCCTGTAGTGAATGTTAGTAAAGTATTAGAAGGGCAGGTAGCAGGAGTACAGGCGGTAAGCGCCTCGGGGCAACCAGGTGCTGCTGCAGAAATAAGAATTAGGGGTATAGGTTCTGTGAATTCCTCGAGTGAACCCTTGTATGTGGTTGATGGGATTCCTTTTGATGGAAATATTAATGCCATTAGTCCAAATGATATAGAATCCATTAGTGTATTGAAAGATGCTACAGCCAGTGCTTTGTATGGCTCTCGGGGCGCTAATGGAATTATCATTATTACCACTAAATCCGGAAAAAAAGGAGATTCGAGAGTGAACTTTAATATCAGTCAAGGTTTCTTAAATCGCGCGGTGAAAGATTACGAGCAGGTCAATACCAATCAGTATTTTGAGCTGTATTGGGAAGCGCTTAGAAACGGTTATGTATCGTCTAAAATTTCATCAAGTCAGGCGGCTCAGATGGCAACGGATAATTTGGTATCTGCATTGGGGATTAACCCTTATGGGGCCCAGTACCCTAATCCGGTGGGGGTTGATGGGAAACTATTGCCGGGGGCTACTCCCCTATGGAATGATGACTGGCGAAAGGTATTACAGCGGCCTGCTTCCAGAAGCCAGGTAGATTTAGATTTAAGTGGAGGAAATGGAAAAGGAAATTATTTTTTCTCCTTGGGATATCTGGATGAAAAAGGTATGGCTATAGAATCCGACTTTAAGAGATACAGCACCAGATTGAAAGTTAATTCAAAAGTGAAAGATTGGTTGGATGCTGGGGCAAACTTAAGCTATGTTAACAGCATACAAAATGCTCCTACTTCTTCGGATACCAAATCCGATAATGTCATTCTTGCTGCGAGGATAATTCCTTCATTTTACCCATATTATCAAAGAAATGTAGACGGTAGTTTTGTATTGGATAAAAATGGGAACAAAATTTACGATTTTGGCACTTATAGGCCTGCTGGTGCTTTGGCGAACGAAAATTTAGCCGCCACACTTCCTTTGGATAAAAACGAAAGACAAATTGATAACTTTTCGGGGAAAGGATTTTTGGAATTTACCTTTCTTCCGGAGCTTAAGTTTAAATCCAGCCTCTCCATTGATTTAGTTTCCAAGAATGGTCACGATTATGTAAATCCTCTTTTGGGATCCGGTAAAGACATAGGGGGAGAGGTATCTAAGATTAATTCCAGAGTGTTTTCCTATACCACCAGTAATATCTTAACCTATGATAAAAGATTAGAACAACATCATATCAACGTGTTGGCAGGACAGGAGTTTTATCAATACAAGTACCAAATTATTTCCGGGCGAAAATCTCAGTTTTCACTTCCGGGCTATACAGAACCAGATGCTGCAGCTAGCATAAGTGGCTTTGATGGAAAAAGTGATAAACTTTCACTGTATAGTTTTTTGGGTAAGCTAGAGTACGATTATCAAAACAAATATTTTTTTGCTACCTCTATTCGGAAAGATGGGTCCTCCAGATTTTATGAAAAAAAACGCTGGGGAACCTTCTGGTCTGTGGGGGGATCTTGGAAGTTATCCAAGGAATCATTCGTACAGGATTTGGGGATATTTGATCAGTTGACACTTCGCGCCAGTTATGGAGCTCAGGGTAACGATAAGTTAGATACTTATTATGGATATCAGAGTCTATACTCATTTTATAATAACCTTGGAGAACCAGGGGTGGTATTATCTCAGCCTGCGACACCTCATGTCACCTGGGAGACCAATATTAATCTGAATTTAGGTCTGGAATTTGCCATTCTTAAGAATCGCATAAAAGGAAATATAGAATACTTTAAAAGACAGAGTAAAAATTTATTATTTGAGATGCCTACAGCACCTTCTATAGGGTTTAGTAAGTACAATGCTAATGTGGGAACGCTACAAAATACTGGGGTGGAGATTAGCCTTCAGACAACCCCTATACTGGGTCAAGATTTTCGGTGGGATTTAGATATTAATGCAACCACGACGCGCAATCGATTTAAAAGCTTGCCTAAACCTTCTATAATCAAAGGATCACAAATGTTAACAGTAGGAGGATCTATTTATGATTTTTATATTCCAACATGGGCGGGGGTAGATGCTGAAACAGGTGCTCCCCTATGGAAGAAAATTACCACTGATTCAGAAGGGAAAACAGCTGAAAGCACGACCTCTGAATATGCTGAGGCAACCAGGATATATCAAGGTTCATCACTACCTAAATGGGTAGGAGGAATTAATACTGTGCTCACTTACAAAAACTTTGATATCTCGGGGCTTCTGTCTTTTAGAATAGGAGGTAAGATTTTGGACCAGGACTATACGTCTTTATTGTCGAGTGGTAGTGCGACTGGTAGGGCATGGGGTAAAGAAATACTAAATCGGTGGACACCCGATAATAGGTATACAAATGTTCCGGCATTAAACACCACTACGAACTATTGGACTTCAAGGTCTAGCAGGTTCTTATATTCTGGGACCTATGCGAGGCTAAAGACGGTGAGCCTAGGTTATTCTCTACCTCAGGAGGTTTTTGAAAAAATCGGACTAAGAAGACTAAGAATCTATTTGCAAGGAGAGAATTTACTAACATTTTATAAACACAAAGGCATGGATCCAGAGCAAACCTTTAATGGAATTACTTATTATAGATATCCTGCCATGAGGACTGTAACTTTCGGATTACAAGCCACTCTTTAATATAATACCAACAAAATGAAAAAAATAAAATACATACTATTATTAAATGTTGTAATCTCTAGTTTGATTAGCTGCGATAGAGAATTGGATACAGCCCCCACTGATAGCGCGACAGAAAAAGAGGTATTTAGTACTTTGGAGACTACAGAATCCCTTATTAATGGAACGTGGGCTAAATTTAATGAAGAGGCATCTACCTATGCAAACATTGGTTATTCTACTGTACTGCGTACCAGTGATGCGATGGGTAGTGATGTAGTGGTGAACACGGCTAGATATGGCTTTGGCTCTGCCTATGCATTTGCTGAAATGTCTCATAAAACACAGACACGCGTAGATTTTATATGGAGTTTATTGTATTCCACCATTAACAATATGAATACTTTACTTAGCCATATTGATCAGATTGAAGGACCAAAGGCTAAGAAGGATCAGGTCAAGGGGCAGGCTAAGGCTTTCAGGGCTTTTTGCTATCTCAATTTAGTGAGTTTTTATCAATTTAGTTATCTTAAAGACAAAAAGGCCTTGGTAGTTCCTATTTACACTGAGCAATCTATAATCCATACAGTACCTATCAAAAAATCGAGTTTGGAAGAAGTATATAATCAGATTAAAAGCGATTTATTAGACGCTCAACGATTATTAAAAAATTATGAGCGGAATAATAAAGAAAAGATTAACCTTTCTGTAGTGAATGGACTTTTAGCTAGGACTTATTTGAATACCGGCGAGTGGCTAAAAGCAGCAGCATCAGCCCAAGCCGCCAGAGTGGGTTATGCTTTAATGACGGCTGAAAAATACTTGGCGGGATTTAATGATATATCAAACGAAGAATGGATATGGGGGCATGGGCAAATACAGCAACAGTCTAGTGAGAGTTATGCATTTCACTACTTAGATGTTTCTACCTCGGGAAGCTATTACCGCAGTTTTATGGCAGATCCTTATTTTAAAGATTTATTTGATGATAAAGATATTAGAAACAAGTTATTTGAGTGGGATCACCTGAGGGGGAGCGAAGGGATGTTAAGATATAAAAAATTCAGATTTAAGCCTGGTCTTATCGCGGATATTGTATATATGAGATCTGCTGAAATGTATCTTATTGAAGCCGAAGCCAATGCAAGAGCAGGAAATCTGGCGAAAGCGGTAAGTCTTCTGAATGAATTGAAATCTGCTAGAAAGGCGAATGTTTATAAAGAAGGTTTAGGTTCTGATGCGGTAATAAAAGAAATTCTAATCGAAAGAAGGAAAGAACTCTTTGGAGAGGGCTTCTCTTTGTCCGATATTATACGGACTCAGGGAAGTGTTAAGAGAAAGCCTTATGTAGATAATGCAGGCAAACCTATAAAGATTGATATCAAGTTCTTAGAGGGGGGTAAAGAAAAAATCTTAAAGGTAAATGCAAAAGGACATTCTATATTTACATTTCCGGATAAAACCGATTTTGTACCCAATAGTAGGTATTATTTATTTAGTATACCTCAGGATGAAGCAGATAATAATACTAATTTGTAAGAATCTCTACTTTTTTATCCCGGGGCAAATAGCCTCGGGATTGTTAATAACTGGAGGTATAATATTAAAAATGGATATCTTGAATATGTAAGCCTGGAAATATTTTTATATTTCCATTCCAGAGATTAATTTATTTTTTTTTGAAATTTTGGGAGGTAATTACTTCTACTATTTTTCCACCCACCCACGAAAAGGGGAAAAATATTAAGAAGATAAGGATTTTGTAAAACGTTGGATGGTATGGGAATATAATAATATCCAATAGGGCTATAAAAAGTAGAATAAAACCAATTAAAATGGCATAGGCTACCTTCGCATATTTTACGATTAGTGCCGTAATAACTCCTCCTACCATAGCACCAATACCCGATGCCACCAGTAACGCAATGAAGAAATAATCTTTATTTCTAACGCTGAAGAGTAAATATTCCCATTTTTTGAAGGGGGTAAACTGATCATAGGTAATCCATGAAGGATTTAATCGAACGCCTAAAGTAATAATAAAGGCAGCTACTGCTAGCCCTAAAAGCACACCGAATGTATTTCTTAAAAAATTCACGTTTTCTCTAATTCTTATGAGCAATCATAGAAATTTCTATATCTACGTTTTTAGGAAGGCGAGAGACTTCAACGGTTTCTCTTGCAGGGTAGGATACAGGATCCAGATAAGAAGCATAAATCTCATTCACTATAGCAAAGTCATCCATATTTTTTAAAAAAATAGTTGCTTTTACCACATGGCTAAAGTCTAAACCTGCCGCATCTAAAATAGCCTGTAAGTTCTTCATGACCTGATGTGTTTGTTTATCAATTTCCTTTATAATTTCCCCATTTATTGGGTTCATAGGAATCTGTCCCGAAATATAGAGTATGCCATGGATCATATTTGCCTGGGTGTAAGGTCCAATAGCTGCTGGTGCCTGATCGGTAGAAATCATTTCTTTCATGATTTTTTTGCCAAATATAAACAAATTAGAATGAACTGTTCCCCGTAGGGAAATTCCTTGATTGATACTTCAATGCATCTTTTAGTATATCTGCTTTAATACCTATAAAGAATTCATAAGTTCTATACTGTCCAATCGGAACCCAGTTAAAGTTGATGCTAAAACTCCTTTGGTCCCTCTCAAAGCCTAGTCTGGTATAAGCTAATTTACCCGTGACTACATCGTAATTCGTACTTCCTGAGATATTCCAATACGGACTCAGTTTAAGGCTGGCATCTAGTCCGATAGCGAAATTCTCTGAACCCGTACGCATAATCCCTTTGGTATAGGTGTACTGGGCGTTAATGTTAAGAGTCCAAGGTTGTTTAAATCTCGCATAGTTATTTTTATCGAAATAGTAATTTTCGTATCTTATCTCTCCTTTTTTATCATAGGCCTTTTCCCAATCTTTTTTCTCTCCAAAAATAGCTTCGGATAAGGGCATAGATAATTGAGCATTAAAATTTGCGATGCTAAAAGCTCCAAATTTATCAGTTTGTATACCCGTATCTTTACCAGGTGTAAATTCAGTCTTATACGGATCTAGATCCATGCTCATATTAACATTCAATTTATTTTTAAAAAGCGAAGACTGGGTGCTAATAGAAAATAGAGACCATTTATGGTGTTCGGCTGCGAAATTATAATTTCCCCGAATGCTCAGATCTTCAAAAATCTTAATTTTCTCTACACCTGTGGAGTCCTTTTTAGACTTTACCTTCATCTCCAAATTATTTTTGATTTCAAATCCTATAGACTGCATAAGGCCTGAAGAGGGGGCTCCATATACGCCACCGTCAAAGATTGAGTATGGGACTAGTTGTCCAGATTTGTCATAGTATTGCTTATAATATCCCCAGGATGATGCGCTAAAATCAGGAGAATAGGATGCAGAGATACTCGGGGTAATCATATGACGTATTGCTTGTATCTTCGATGCTTTATTGAATGTCATCATGCCATAAAGTACCGTCTGTATACTTGCCGCGGTGCTGAAGGTGCTAAATCCTGAAATGTTTTTTTGTTCATGATCTTCTAGGGTGTTTTTAATCGGATCATAACTTCTTTGCAATGTTTTGGTGGTGAGCACATTTTTAGCATCTGCACTGAGGGTAAATGTAAAATATTTAAATAAAGAAGTGTTGGTGCTTATTTGAATTGTATTTTGGATACCCGTTTGCATTTTATCATACATCGCTTTGGTAAAGAGCTCTTCCTGCTGAGCGTTTACACTATTGGTAAAAGATAAACCAGTGTTAACATATATATTTTCCAATAGACCCGATCTAGCGCCTGTTTTGGATTTGAACAAATAAAATTGATTAACGCTTACCATTAAATCTGGTAGCGTAAGATTGGCCAATCCGGTGGCAAAGTTTTGAGAGTAAGAGGCTCGCCCGGTGATGTTTAAAGGCAGGTTTAAAAAACGCTTGGTAAAAGAAATAGAAGAATTTTGTTGTGTATTGAGCACATCACCGTTAAAGATATTGGTATTGTTTAGGGTATTATTATAAAATTTCATACTACTCGCATCTACAGAAGCAGAAAAAGTAAAATAAGGATTGGCCTTTTCGTTTTGCTGATGTTGCCAGCTAATGCGATAAGTGCCTACCTTAGAGTAATCACTTAAGCCTTTAATTCCTCGGATGGTTTGGCCAAATTCTGCCGTAAAATTTCCTGAATAACGGTAGTTTTTCTTATAGCTCATTTCGGGGCGTAAATTCCAACTGCCTTTAGTATAAATATCGGCGTAAATTTTAAGATCAAAATGTTCTCCTATAGGTTGGTAATAGCCCAGCTTATTTAAGAAGAAGCCCAGATCCTCTCGCTCTCCAAAAGTGGGAATAAGCAAACCGGCACTTCTTTTTTCAGAGAAAGGGAAGATAGCAAAAGGAAGGACTAGGGGGGTGGGTACATTTTCTATATACATTTGTACGGGCCCTGTAATCACTCTAGAGTTGTGTTTCCCTTTTATCATTTTAATCCTGGGCGCTAACATATAATAGTCTGCCAAACTATCTTTTTTATTTAAAAAATATTCGTCTGTGGTATATTTGCCTTGACGTAGATAGTATATAGAATCGTTAACTTTTTTGGTTTTATTTGCCACGATAGACCCACCGCTTTCTTCAGTACGGCTATTATACGCAATTGCAGCGTTGGTTTTATAGTTATAATTAAGGCTTTCTGTTTCGTATTTTTTTTCTCCCTGTGTAGTGGTAACAGGGGATATAATTTTGCCTTTATTATTGATCTTTCCTCTGGCAAAAATCAAATTTTTATTCCAATCAATTGAGATATAATCTGCGTCGATTTGTGTATCTTGATACACTACCGAAGCATTTTTATGGAGGATGGTCATCTTTTTGGGGATATCGCTTTTACTGATATCCGCTTTTGTTTTGACCACAGCTGAAATTTTCTCTGTTTTGAGCAGAGAGTCCGATTTTAGGCTGTCCATTTTTAGCGTGGCAGCATCTGTTACAGTGTTTTTCCCCTTTAAACTATCCTTAGCATTCTGTGCTAAAAAATTGTTAAAAATTAGGAAAATTAAAATATGTAAGGTATTTTTGAAACCGTTTGAACCCAATTCTATTCGTATAAATTATTTGGAGTCAAAAATAGCAAAATTTAAAAAATGAAGATGAATAACCGCTCACTTAATCTCAAAAAATATTTTTTTCTTTTAACAGGCTTACTTTTTATAAGCCTTTCCGCTCAAAGAAAAACTTTTACGGTAGTACTGGATGCGGGACATGGAGGATCGGATATGGGGGCGAATAGATATTACCCCGAAGTAGGGCAGGTGAATGAAAAAGATGTGACTTTGGGAGTCGTGCTCAAATTAGGGAAATTGTTAGAACGCGAACGAGATATACAGGTGGTTTATACCAGAACGACGGACACGTACCCCTCGTTAACTGAAAGAACGAATTTGGCCAATAGGAGCAAAGCAGATTTGTTTATATCCGTCCATTGTAATTCAACACCTCAAAGAATAGCTACGGCATATGGTTCTGAAACATATGTGCAGGGTCCCAATCAAAATGAGGCTAATTTAGAGGTGGCCAAACGGGAAAACTCTGTGATTTATTTAGATAAAGAAGACCGCCAAAATTTTGCATCTTACGATCCCAATTCCCCAGAGTCATTTATAGCACTCAAATTGCAGCAGAGTAAATATTTAGAGGGGAGTCTTCTTTTTGGGAGTATGGTCGAACAAAATTTTGAGAAAAAAGATGGGCGTTATTCCAGAGGGGTAAAGCAGCAGAACTTACACGTTTTAAGGCTGAATGCGATGCCTTCCGTACTCATTGAAACAGGTTTTATCAATCATCCTGATGATGGTTTATATTTAGCATCTTCATCTGGACAACAGGCCATTGCTGAGTCTATTTACAATGCAATACTCTCCTATAGAAAAGCTGTGAACCGAAATAATAACAATGTAGTTAGTAAAGATTATACGACGACTTCCTCAAGAGAGACTCCTATTAAAAATGATATGCGTATTTTGCTGATGTCTACACCTAGTCGTTATGCTGAAAATGATCCTGCTTTGAGAGGGCTGAACTATATATTACCCATTAAGGAAGGTCTGATTTATAAATATTATTATGCAACCACTAATTTAACATCCGTTAAAGATAATAATATAAAGACAGCTAAGGATGCAGGATTTCTCAATGCAGTGGCGATAGGTTTTATTCCCAACTTAATTATTCCGGGCGTATATTATAGAATAGAACTTGCCGTAACCAAAGATAAACTGGATAAATCGTCTTATATATTACAGGCCCTTAAAGATGTGAAACGTAATAAGCGAAAAGGAATTTTTTACTATACCTATGGGAAGGTAAATACACTTGAAGCCGCTGTACAACTTAGAAAAGCACTAGAAGAGAAAGGTATTAGAAATACAGTTATTGAAAAAGTAAAAGAATAATTGAAAAATTATTTTGCAGTTTTAGATAATATTTCTATATTTGCACTCACAAAAATCAAATGGCCTATTCGTCTAGTGGTTAGGACTCAAGATTTTCATTCTTGCAACAGGGGTTCGATTCCCCTATAGGCTACTGAATTTTGTTTGAAAAATATTTTGGTAATAAAAAAAAGATTTTATATCTTTGCAAAAGTTTTGAAAAATTATGGCAAATCATAAATCAGCTCTTAAGAGAATTAGACAAAATAACGTAAGGAGATTAAGAAACAGATACTATCATAAGACTGCAAGGACTGCGGTTAAGGTATTGAGAACTGAAGCCGATAAAGCTTCTGCTGTTGAGCAATTACCTAAAGTTGTTTCTTTGTTGGATAGATTGGTAAAGAAGAATATTATCCACAAGAATAAGGCAGCTAATCTTAAGAGTAAATTAACAAAGCACGTTAATAAACTAGCTTAAATAAAATAAGGCCCGTTCGTCTATCGGTTAGGACTCAAGATTTTCATTCTTGCAAGAGGGGTTCGACTCCCCTACGGGCTACTAAATGATTTATAGATCAGTGATTTATAAATCTCACCAACTAAAAACAGGAACTCAATGTTCCTGTTTTTTTTATTTAGAGTGTTAGGATGGTATCGCCAATAAAAAGATGTAAATAGGGATTAGGGTAGATTTAAACGTCTGCGTAATTTTTGTATAATTTTATAAGCACCGTTTTTATGAGAACAGACCTTATACAAAATCATTCATCAGAAGCGGGGTTTTAAAATGCCTCAAGAATCGGTAACATGTAACAGATTGTTGTAGGACTTGTATTCCGACTTATTAAAATCAATACTTCACCCGGAACCTGAATCGTATTTTGGGAAGTTCAAAAATACGAATCCGTTTATGTGGAGTAGGATAAAACTGTAAAGGTGATAAATAATGGAAATAGGGCTTTTTAAAAACGAAGCAGCTGCTTCTTGACAAGAGGTAAGCCTGATTTAAAAGCTCGTGCTGTGCTTATTCCTGTAACCGATCATACCAAAAGACCATCACCGATCTCTTTCCCCAGACCAATCCAAAAACATACATCGGGCATCAAATCTGTAACTTTTGCTTATTATTTCGTATGCAGGGATAGAAAAAAATCACCTCCGGCAGGGGGAACTGATTTACTCATGCGGATCTCCTAATTGAAGCTACGGGCTAAGGAATATTTGGTGGATAGACTTTCAAATAGCTCAAAAGGATATAAAAAAACATCGGGATAGTAGTTTTTCTATCCCGATTGTTGTTCGATTTTTCGGTTTTTTAAGATTTTTAAGGCATCTTAAACCCTCTGCTGGTTAATCGGCCATTGTCGTCCAAATACTTCACGTTTACCTGCCCTTTATAGCCTTTGAGTATTCTCTCTACGTCTTTTTTCGAATTTATGGGTTTACCGTTTATCTCGGTGATAATGTTCTGTTCCGAAATACCAATAGAAGCTAATAGTCCACTTTCCGAAACATTGATCACTCCTACACCGCTATCGATTCCGAAATATACTTTATCTCGATCTGTTAAAGTTTGAAAGTCGGCTCCCAGTTTTTCAGAGACGCTCAGATCAGCTTTACTTCGGAATTTTGTATTCCCCTGTTGATCTTTAAGCGTAACCGTAGTGGTGGTTTCTCTTCCATTTCTGATATAGGTTACCTTCACACTGTCTCCTGGCCTTTTGCTGCCAATTGCAAGAGAGAGGTCAGCGAAATTGTTGATATTTTGACCATCTATCTTGGTGATGATATCTCCTTTTCTAATACCAGCATCTAGTGCTCCACTATGGTCGGCTACATTCGTGACATAGACCCCACTACCGGGTTTTATATTTGTTTTGTATTGCTGGTTATATTGACGAATCAGCATCTCATTAGAGAGATCCAAATTACTTACCCCTAAGAAACCTCTTTGTACCAGTCCAAATTTCTTGATATCTTCCACCACTTTGCGGGCAAGATTAGAAGGGACTGCAAAACCATAACCTTCATAATATCCAGTAGAAGAAGAAATAGCGGAGTTGATACCGATTAAGTCTCCGTGAATGTTAATTAAGGCCCCACCACTATTTCCTCTATTGATCACGGCATCCGTCTGTATAAACGATTCAATCGGTGTTTTGCTTTGCTGACTTAGTAAATCTATACTTCTGCCTTTAGCCGAAATAATTCCTGCTGTTACTGTGGAATTCAGACCTAACGGGTTGCCGATCGCCAAAACCCATTGCCCTACTTCTACCAGGTTTGAATTGGCAAAATTTAAATACGGAAGGCCTTTGTCTTCAATTTTTAAAAGAGCAATATCTGTACTCGGATCGGTGCCTACTAAAGTAGCGATATACGTCTTTTTATTGCTCAATACTACTTCTAGTTTGCTGGCATTCGCTACTACGTGATTATTGGTAATAATGTAGCCATCAGGAGAGATAATTACACCTGAACCTAAGCCAGAGGGCATATCTTTAGGGGTCTGTCGAGGTCGTTGACTATCGCCAAATGGATTGCCAAAGAAAAATTCGAACAAATCCTGATCCATACCCCGAGACCTTCCTGCATTGATTTGATAGTTTTTTATGGTAACCACTGCTGGAACAGCCGTTTTAGAGGCTTTTACAAAATCATCTCCTAAGGCTGCTGCATTGTTTAAACTCGCAAATTGAGCATCTTTCCTCGAACTATGGAAATAATTAAAGTCCTTATTGTTGTTATCATATTTACTGTCAAAGTAGTGAAGGGTACCTACAGTAGTTGCTGCAGAAAGGACTCCGACTACAGCTAACGGCATAATTTTTTTGAAATCCATTTTATTATCGTAATTTTTTATTGTTGTGTTTAGATAGGTAATCAAATTTAAGGCAAATGTTACTGTTTTTTATCGGTAATAAACGATTTTAACTAAGTTTAACAAGAGTTTTGAAATTTTAATTCTTATCAAAATAAACTTAATGTAAGCCTGTTACTTCATTAAATAAGGGGCATGCATATAATAGACTTTATTATAGGCCTTCATTTTCATTTCATTATAAATTATAGGAATAAACAGTATCTTTGCAAAAAAATAAAAGATGACAAAAAGTGGAAGAGTTGAGCTAATGGCTCCAGCCGGAAACTTCGAATCAATGCAGGCGGCTTTGGATAATGGGGCGGATTCTATATATTTTGGAGTGGAGCAATTGAATATGAGAGCTCGTGCTTCAATGAATTTTACTATAGATGATTTGGAAGAAATTAGCCAAAGATGTAAAGAAAAAGGGGTAAGAACTTATCTTACGCTGAATACGATTATTTATGATCACGATTTATCCATTATAAAAACGTTATTGGATAGGGCTAAAGCAGCTCAAATTACTGCGGTGATTGCGATGGACCAGGCGGTGATCGCTTATGCAAGACAAATTGGTATGGAAATTCATATTTCCACCCAAATTAATATTACCAATATCGAAACGGTTAGGTTTTATGCCATGTTTGCAGATACGATGGTAATGAGCCGTGAGCTGAGTCTTAGTCAAGTCAAAAAGATTTGTAATCAGATCGAAAAAGAGCAGATTAAAGGGCCTTCTGGAAACTTGGTGGAAATAGAAATTTTTGGACATGGAGCGCTTTGTATGGCTGTTTCGGGAAAATGTTATTTAAGTCTTCATTCCCATAATTCCTCTGCCAATAGAGGAGCATGTAAGCAGAACTGTAGAAAAAAATATACGGTGATTGATCAGGAGTCTGGCTTTGAAATCGAGTTGGATAATGAGTATATGATGTCGCCTAAGGACTTGTGTACCATTGATTTTCTTGACCAGGTGCTGGACGCAGGCGTAAAAGTATTGAAGGTGGAGGGAAGAGGTAGAGCACCTGAATATGTTGCTACTGTCATAAAATGCTATCGGGAAGCTATTGATGCCGTAGCAGAGGGTACATATAATCAAGAAATGATCAGCGATTGGATGTCTCGTCTTGAAACCGTTTATAATCGCGGATTTTGGAGTGGTTATTACTTAGGACAGAAGTTAGGGGAATGGTCACCAAATCCGGGTTCTAACGCAACCCAGAAGAAAATATATATAGGAAAAGGAAGACATTTTTATCCTAAAACTAATATTGCTGAATTTTTAATAGAAGCTTATGATCTTAATGTGGGGGATTCTGTTTTAATTCAGGGGCCTACAACAGGCTCTCAGGAGATGGTGGTCGAGTCTATGAGGGTAGTCGATAAAATCGATGCCAATAAGGCGACCAAAGCTGATGTCATCACCTTTAAAACAGACTTCAGGGTGAGGCCTTCAGATAAATTGTACAAAATTGTAAGCGTATAAAACATGGTAATTATTACGCTTCAGAGAGAAAAATGCATAGGTTGTAATTACTGTGCGGAGTTTGCGCCAGAGTTTTTTCGTATGTCCAAGAAAGATGGAAAAACGGTACTTTTGAAATCTACGGATAAAAAAGGATTTTTTACATTGAAAACCCCCAGGGAAGAAGCATTTGATCCAGCCGAAAAAGCAGCTAAAGCTTGCCCGGTGAATATTATCTCGGTTAAAACGGTTTAAAATATGGGTGTTGAAAAGCGTATGCTTAGGGATAAATATATGAATAAAAGAAAAGCAATGTCCTCTGAAGATATTGCTTTTTTGTCTACAAAAATTTTCCATCAATACCTGTCTAGATTTAAACCCTTGGCTGATCAAAATATACATATATTTTTACCCATATCTTCAAAAAAAGAGATTGATACAGGCCTGTGGGTAGATTTTTTTTGGAAAAATAAGATACAAGTCTTTGTGCCGAAAATAATTAAAAATCGGATAATTTCTGTTGCGTATTTGCCCCATTCGGATATGCAGCTTAATCATTGGGGCATCCTAGAGCCGGTTTCTAATATTGGAGAAAACGTGGCTTTCGATCAAGTGATTACCCCTTTGCTCTATGCCGATCCACAGGGAAACAGAATTGGTTATGGAAAAGGATTTTATGATAGATTCTTCGCGAATTTGCATGCTGAGACACTGAGAATAGGACTTAACTATTTCTCCCCCTATGAACTAATTTCTGATGTTGATGAATACGATATAAAACTCAATCATTTAGTTTTACCCAATGAAACACTATCCTTTTGAGAAATCGGATTTTTAAAATCTACGAAATAAAATTTGAATTCACGTTTAAACTTCTTTTCCTTTACGGGTACTTCTTTTAAGATATATTGAACCTGTTTATTAAGATAGCCTGCGTATTTTTTACCTCCATCATAGTAGTCCATTCTGTATTTGGCAAAATCTAAAGTGTCTTTTTTAGTGTGGATTTCTTTAAAGGTAGATATGGCATTGATCTTCACAAAACGAGCTTTTAAACTATCCAGTTCATTTATAAAGGAATTGATCTTGCTAGAGTCGGGTTTATCAAAATATTCTTGTATTTGATGGTAAAGGGTGAAATCAATATCAGAATCCTTATTACCAGCTGCATAGTGAGCCGCTAGATCATAGAGTTCTTGTAGCTTGAGCCCCGTAATATAATTTCTTGCTTGAACACTATCAAATTCAACCGGAGAATAGGTGGTGGTGTTATTATTGTATTTTACTGTTTCTATTGTATTTTTACCACTGTATTTCTTATTACAGGCAATTAATCCAAGGATGATAAAGAGGCCCGAAAAGAAGCTTAAGGCATTATGGATTTTTTTCATTATTTCTAATTCTGAATTTGATTAATACTATTTTCCCATTCGAAATTTTGCTTTCGATAACGTCCAGATTTTCTAGTGAGGTTGTCGGAAGAGAGAGAAAAGCAATATAGCGTTGCTTGCTCATGGTTTCTACATTGAAATATTGATTATCAAATACTTGATAAATTACAGCATTGTCACTGATAAGATTTTCGAGCTGTGCTCTCCTGTTTTTAAAATCTTTAGATCTGGAATAAGAATATAACATCATATTGTACTCGTTGGGTTTGAGTTCAATAATTTCTGTCTTGGAAGCATTTTCTAGATTTCGAGTAAGGCTTAAAGGTCTATAAAACACAGAGCTGATAACCATTTTAAGGGTTTTATCTTTTGTTGAGTATACAAATGGTTCATTCGGTTTCACTTTATATGTTAGAGGAGACTCACTCTCTTTTAAAACTTTTACTTCAACCTCATTTTGTACCGGTTGGCTTCTATCTGCATCAATAAATTTAAAGGTATAAGTCCTGTAGAAAAAGCTATCTGCAAAGTATAATATCGCCAAGAATATCGCCAATATAGTTGAAACACCAATCCAAAGATATTTCTTTAACTTAAATATAAAAGATTCATTTATAATAGGTTTATGGGTGGTTTTGGGGAGGACGAATTCTGAGAAGGTATCTTCATTTGGGTTGTAATGGGGTGGTATTGCTGGAGATTTTTCTTCTGTATAGGCATTTTCCGGATAGCTTTTCTCTGGCTCTAAGGTTGTTTCTTCAGGTTGGATGATGTTTTTATGTAATGGTTTTTTCTTTTTAAAATCATACCAAGAGCTGTAACCCGCATAAACTGAGAGCAGATTCAGTATATCAATGCGGGGGAGCCTGCTCATGGGTGAGCTTTTGAAATAAGTATAAAAAGACTTTTCACTGATATTACCTTTTGCCTTTTTGCGAAGGTCCTCCTGGAAGTAGATAATGTCAATACCCTTCCATTTTGAAATATCATCATGAGAAGGAGTGTGGCTCTCCATATATTTGGCTTGAACCTCAGATTTTAACTGTTTAAAATACAATAGTTCCAAATCAGCTAAAGGATTTATTTTATTTAAGTTGTTGATTTTCAGATATGTTTGTTTGTAAAATAGTTTTACAAAGGTATTACAATTAATTTTCTTAAACAAGTTTTTTAGCTAGATTACCTTTGTGTTGTTCAATTCGTGAAAAGTAGAACAAACTAAAAAAATATTTAACAAATTAAATTTAATTTTCAATTATGAAAAAGTCATTCTTAAACATCGCTGCTGCAGCTGCTATCGTTGCTGTTTCTTTAGTATCTTGTAAGAAAACTGAAACTGCTGCCACTACTGAAGGTGCAGCTGATTCTATTAAAGCTGATACTACTGCTGTAGATACTGTTGCTGCTCCAGCTGCTCCAGCTGCTCCAGCTGCTGATTCTGCTAAAGTAGAAGCTCCAGCTGCTGATTCTGCTAAAGTAGAAGCTCCAGCTAAATAAGTAAAATATCTTTATAGATAATTTAAAGTCGCTTTTTAGCGACTTTTTTTTTAATTTTTTTGTCTTAGCATTTCATAACAACTGATGGCTACGGCATTGCTCAGATTAAGAGAGTCTATACTCCCTGTCATCGGAATAAGAGAATTACTTCCCTTATCCTTCCAAAATTTGCTCAGTCCTGAGTGTTCAGTTCCGAAACACATTACGGTTTTCCCTTCCAAATTAACTTGATGAATAGGTGGGGTCGGGTGATCTTCCATAAAAGTTGTTATAATCTTATAGTGGTAGCGTTGCAGAAAGTTTAATGCCGTAGCGTTATCGGTTTGAAAAAAATTCATACCAAAAAGACAACCTACGCTTGAACGGATAACATTTGGATTGTAGAAATCTACTTTCGGATCTGTAATAATGAGCGCATCTATACCGAAAGCCTCGCAACTTCTTAATATAGCGCCTAAATTGCCTGGTTTTTCAATGCTTTCTAGCAGGATGATTCCAGAGTTGTGTTTGGGGGTGAAATCGGCTAATGAAAATTGCCTTTCTTTATAGATGCCTATAATGCCTTCAGAAGATCCTCGATAAGCTAATGAATCATAAATTTTTGTCGAAACCATGTTGATTTTAGCCTGTGGAAGTGTGTCCTGAAAAATATCACCGCAAATAAAAAATTCAATAGGATCATAACCAAAGCTTAAGGCTCTTTGGTTCTCCTGACGTCCTTCTACTATAAAAACTTTATTCTTACGGCGTTCGCTATTTTTAGTGATCAGCTTGCTTAATCTTTTTATTTTGTCGTTTTGTAAACTTTCTATTTGCATTTTGCAAAACTATATAAAATTTGGCATTAGTAAGCTTTGCTTAAAAAAAAGCGATGATCATTTTTTAGTTTATAGCCTTATTAAAAAAGCTATAAGGGGGATTCTGGATGGAGTGATAGTGAAGTAAATTAAAGAAGAATACAGCTACTAGAGATAGCAGCTTGTAGAGGTATAGACTTATCAGCTCTTCTTAATCTATTCCACAATTTTAAATATAAGCCTTTGGTATGATGTTAAAACAAATTGCTGTTTTTTCTTTATTATGGAGTTACAATGAAATGAATACGAGTGTCTGGCATCTTTAAAAAATACCAAAATCCTCTATCTCTTTAATTGATGGAAAGCTCTTCCCCTCGTCTATTATTTTAGTGTACCACTATTATCAATTAGACTCTGTGGGAGATCCTTCTTATTTTTGATGCCTAAAGATTTTAGTTTCTGGGTCTGGGTAACCAGATTATCGTTCCCTGTAGAGAGTTGTTTGTAGGCGTCGTTGTATACACTTTTAGCCTGATCTAAATTTTTCCCTACCTTTTCAAGGTTTTCTATAAAGCCTACAAACTTATCGTAGAGCTTAGCGCCTCTTGCTGCGATTTCCATAGCATTTCTATTTTGATATTCGCGTTTCCACAGATCCGCAATAAGTTTGAGTGAAGTGATGAGATTGCTCGGATTCAGCAGTAATATTCTTCGCTCATAGGCGTAATTCCATAAATTTTGTTCGGCTTGCATTGCGGCAATATAGGCAGGTTCGCTCGGAATGAACATCATTACAAAATCCAGTGACTTTCCATAGTCATCATAAGCTTTTTGGCTGAGCTGTTGAATATGGTTTTTAATCGAGGAGAGGTGTCGGTTGAGCTTTAAAGTGTATAGATCTTGATCTGTTTCATCTACCAATTCCGTAAAGGCAGTGAGTGAGACCTTTGAGTCTATAATAACATTTCTTTCGTCGGGATATTTGACTACAGCATCTGGGCGCATTTTTTTTCCTGAAAACGCTGAGAATAAAGCTTTATTATCTTCGTCTCTCAATTCGTGTTCTAGAAAATACTCTCTTCCCTTCATTAATCCAGATTTTTCCAGAATACTTTCCAAGATCATTTCACCCCAGTTCCCCTGTGTTTTACTCTCGCCTTTTAGAGCGCGGGTTAGTTTTTTTGCATCCTCTGAAATTTGCTGGTTGAGTTGGGCTAATTCTTTTACTTTTTCGGCTAAAGAGAAACGTTCCTTATTTTCTTGTGCATAGGCTTCATTTACCCTGTTTTTAAGATCTAAAATCTTTTCCTGAAAAGGCTCCAGTATATTTTTGAGGTTAGCTTGATTGAGGCTCGTAAACTTTTCAGTTTTTTCTTCTAAAATTTTATTAGCAAGATTTTCGAATTGTAACTGGGCAGCCTCCTGCATATGGATAATTTCTTTTTTCTGAGTCTCCAGTGTATTTTGTAGACTTTCATTCAGTGCCGAAAGCTCAGCATTTTTAGCCAATATATTCTGTTTTTCATTTAAGAGGGCTTCGATTTGTATGCCTTGTTTAGTATGGGTTTGTTTTTGCTCTTCGAGTTGCATCCTCAAGCTATTATGTTCTGCAGTTATTTTAGCATATTCGCTTTTTAAATCATTTAATACATCTGATATTTGGACATTAAGTTCCTTCTCCTTACTCATATAGAGGTTCAGTTCCTGGATTTTTAAATTTGAATTTTCTAAATCTGAACAGGTTTTTATATGAGCGTGCTGGAGTTGGTCGTATGTCCTTTTGGGGATACTAGACGATTTTAAAATAAAGTATACCATAATACTGCCTATAGCTCCCCCTACAGCAAAAACAATAAATAAATTTAGATCCATACTGCAAAGTTACAAAATTATAGAAGCCGCTAGTCCGTTGATTCTAGGGATAAGCTGTAGTTTTTGTAAGAATGAGATAAAAAACGCTAGAGCAAGTTTAATCCTTAATTTTTAAAAAAACTTTTGCGAGTTCTATCATTTTGGGGTTTCCCGAATGTTTGCCTTTTTCATCCGAGAGTTTTACAGTAGGAATCCACTCGTTATTAATTCCCTTAACCCCCATTAACTTAATGACAATATTGCTCGCTGGAAGACCTACATCGTTGGTGAGATGGGTTCCTATGCCAAAAGAAATGCCTATCTTCCCCTTACAGGCATGGGTGATTTCTTCTACCTTTTCAGTAGTGAGTGCATCGGAAAAGATGATGTACTTAAATAAAGGGTTGATACCGTGTTTTTGATAGTGCTTAATGGTTTTTTGCGCAAATTCTATAGGATCGCCGCTATCATGTCTCACACCGTCAAAGAGTTTTGCAAATTTCTTATCAAACTGCTGGAAAAATACATCGGTGGTATAGGTGTCTGAGAGTGCTACTCCTAGGTCTCCACGATAAACATCTATCCAGTGCTCTAAAGAAAGAGGATTCGCCATTTTGAATCCGTATTCTGCAGCGTGAAACATAAACCATTCGTGTGCGTGGGTGCCGATGGGTTTTACATTGTACAACATGGCCATATGTACATTAGAGGATCCTATAAAGGTAGAACCTTTTACAGAGGTTAGGGCCTGCATTACCAAGCGGTGAACCTCGTATGAGTGTCTTCTCCGGGTGCCAAATTCAGCAAAAGGAACTTGTAATTCTGCAAATTTTCTCTCCTTCTCTAGGGTTTTACGGATAACAGTGTCGTCGTTCTCTCTTTTCCCCCCTGTCATGGAATAGTATAGTTCGCTAATTAGGCTTAGTAACGGGACCTCCCAGAGTATAGTGCGGTACCACAAACCAGAAATTTGCACCTTTAGTTCGCTGCCTTTTTGTTCAATATCGACCTCTGACGGGTCGTAACGATAGCCTTCCAGAAAATCAATATAAGGCAAACCTAGGTAAGGACAGGTCTTTTTTAGAAATATTTTCTCCTCAGGGCTCAGTTTTAGTTTCGACATTTCCTTGATAGCCTTGCTCAGCTCATCAGCGAAGCCTTCAGGGTAGATGTGTTTTCCTCGGTTGATAAATTCATATTTTACGACTTGTCTGGGGAATAGCTTGGTTACAGCGCATTGCATCGTGAATTTGTAAAAATCATTATCCAATATGGAGAAAAGCCTTGCCCTTTTGTAGTCTTCTAACATCCTAGTTTATTTATGCGAATATACATAAGATAAATGAAATAAGCTTATCGCACGAAAAAGGGGAGGAGAATTAAAAGCGACTCTTTTTATATAAAAAGAGTCGCTTTTACATTGAGGTTGCACTAGGATTAGTATATATTTTTATTGTCCTAGGAATGAATTGTACATCCAGATATCTTTTTCCTGTTCGGAGATATAGTCACTCATCAGTGAATTAGTCCCTTCATCGCCTGCATCCGCTGTGATATTTAATAGCTCTCTTTGCAGCCCTATAATGGTTTTAAAAGAATTTAAAATGTTTTTCACACACTTGTGAGCATCGCTAACCTCCTTACTCTCTTGAATAGTTGCATTTTTAATATAAAAAGAGTAGTTGTGCTCTGGTTGAGCTCCTAAAGTGAGAATACGTTCTGCTATTTCATCGATTTTGAGAATAAGGTTGTTGTAAAGTTCTTCAAATTTTGGATGCAAAATAAAGAATAAATCTCCTTTTATGTTCCAGTGAGCTCCACGAGTGTTCTGGTAGAAAATTGAATAATTTGCTAATAGTACATTTAATTTTTTAGCTATATTTTCGCAATCTTCAACTTTAAGGCCTATTAAATTGGGATTTTTCATAAATTTTATTTTTTTTAGGTTTAGAAAACATACTTATACAAAAATAACAAGTTATGGAGAAGATATAGGCATATTATAATAGATGTTATCTAATTTAAATATAGATTTCAAAAGTTTATATAAATCGCTAAAGTTAAATATTTGCAGTTTTAAGATAATACAATCCAAGCTATAGATTTTAGTAAAAGGAAAAAAACAACTATTCTGCAAAATTTAGACCTAAGGTTTAGGAAGGGACTAAATAAACCTTTGACATACTCAAGATGTAGTATTTTTTGTAGAAGGGGTATGCATGTCCTAAACTTATTCGGCTGTTGACAAGGAAAATATACCCAAAATATTGAGGCTTTATAAAAATTCAGCTAAAGCTGATTGAGGTGTCAGCGGTAAGGCCTCTGTCATAATCAAATGAGATGATTCTCTACAAAATCAATTAGATGATGAAGAATTATATCCTAATCTACTGGTACTAATATTAAGACGATGGATAGTCCATTGCAAAAAATTAATAGGAAGGTCTATATCAAAGTC
This sequence comes from Elizabethkingia argenteiflava, assembly GCF_009904105.1. GTDB lineage: Bacteria > Bacteroidota > Bacteroidia > Flavobacteriales > Weeksellaceae > Elizabethkingia > Elizabethkingia argenteiflava. Next base: position 122,077 of record NZ_JAAABJ010000641.1, read on the forward strand.
ATGAGATCCACGATGAAAGAGCTTTGGAATTATATTCAGTTGTTATTCAATTATAAAGATAAAATAAGCCTGATTGTAACCAATTTAACATGGATGCCTTTTGGATTCCATTAAAAAAGTTTTGCAGGGTGGTTAAAGTTTTCTTTATTAAGGTCATTAAAAAGGTATTCAACCAGAGATAGAATAAGAAACTTTTACTTTTGATTTTAGGCTTAAGCTGGCTTTGACCTCTTTTACAACTAGTATCATTTACATTCTATTTAGAGGCTTTAAGTATAGTCCCTTTTGCAAATTTAGATAGTGTTCACTCTATCTTTTGGGTGATATTGTTTCTGTTTATTTTTAAACCAGTGATTTTCAGTTTTTTTGAGTGGATCAGAAGAAGAGAGGTAATATATAAGTATTGGGCTTGTGGGGTGGGCGCTCATAAAATTGTAAAATATGGGGAATGTAATCTTTAAAAAGCGCAGTGAAGCGGGGCTAAGTTTCCATTTTACAGGTTTCATAAATTTTATTGATTGGTACAGCTCATTATAAAAAGCAGGTAACTCTGCAATAGTGGAATTATATATGGAGGTTTAAATAAGAATTTGGGTTTCTGTCTAAATTGGGTCGATTATTCTCGGGATAATAGAGTGTGTTTATATAAAAATATGGGATAAAATTCTCTTTCAGTATTGTTACACCTATTTCTGTTATTGCGATAGTAAGAAAAAGAAAAAACGACTTTAACAAAACATAATTGTTTGTAAATCAAAAAATAATTTTTATTTTTGCATCCTCAAATAAAAATAATATAAAGCAATTACATGCCTACTATTCAACAATTAGTTAGAAAAGGAAGAGCCATGCTTACTAAGAAGAGTAAATCGGCTGCTTTGGAATCATGTCCACAAAGAAGAGGCGTATGTACGAGAGTATATACCACCACGCCTAAGAAACCTAACTCAGCTTTGAGAAAAGTTGCAAGGGTTAGACTTTCTAATGGTAAAGAGGTGAACGCCTACATCCCGGGAGAAGGACATAATCTTCAGGAGCACTCGATAGTATTGGTAAGAGGCGGAAGGGTGAAAGACCTACCGGGAGTTAGATATCACATTGTACGTGGTGCTTTGGATACAGCAGGAGTTAATGGAAGACTTCAGAGAAGATCTAAGTACGGCGCTAAGAGACCTAAACCAGGACAAGCCCCTGCTGCTACAGGTAAGGGTAAGAAAAAGTAATCATTAAATTAGGAACAGTACAATGAGAAAGACAAAAGCTAAAAAAAGACCTTTGCTACCAGATCCAAAATTTAATGATCAATTGGTAACAAGATTTGTAAATAACCTGATGGTGGATGGTAAAAAATCCATCGCTTTCAGAATATTCTACGATGCACTAGAAATCGTGGAGAAGAAAAAAGAAGATCAGGAGAAAAGCTCTCTTGAAGTGTGGAAAGATGCATTAACTAACGTAATGCCACATGTAGAGGTAAGATCCAGACGAGTAGGGGGGGCGAACTTCCAGATTCCAATGCCCATCCGTGCAGACAGAAAAATCTCTATGGCGATGAAGTGGTTGATAAAATATGCTACAGCTAGAAATGATAAATCTATGGCCCAAAAGTTAGCGGCAGAGATTATTGCTGCGGCTAAAGAAGAAGGAGCGGCGGTTAAGAAAAAGACCGATACGCATAAAATGGCTGAGGCGAATAAGGCATTCTCACACTTTAAATTTTAATTTGTAAGATGAGTAGAGATCTTAAATACACAAGAAATATTGGTATCGCTGCACACATCGATGCTGGTAAAACTACTACAACAGAGCGTATACTCTTCTATACGGGAAAGACACATAAAATTGGTGAGGTTCACGAGGGTGCATCTACCATGGACTGGATGGAGCAGGAAGCAGAAAGAGGGATTACCATCACCTCTGCGGCGACTACTTGTAACTGGAATTTCCCAACAGATCAGGGTAAATCTTTACCAGAAACCAAAGGATACCATTTTAACATTATTGATACTCCAGGACACGTTGATTTTACCGTAGAGGTAAACAGGTCTCTAAGAGTATTGGATGGATTGGTATTCTTATTTTCTGCAGTAGATGGAGTGGAACCTCAGTCTGAAACCAACTGGAGATTGGCCGATAACTACAAGGTTGCCAGAATGGGATTCGTTAACAAAATGGATAGACAAGGAGCAGACTTCCTTAATGTGGTAAACCAGGTTAAAGATATGCTAGGGTCTAACGCGGTTCCAATCGTATTACCTATCGGTGCTGAAGAAGACTTCAAAGGAGTGGTTGACCTCATTAAAAATAGAGCGATTATCTGGCATGAAGAAACCCAGGGAGCTACTTTCGATGTGGTGCCTATTCCTGATGATATGAAGGAAGAAGTATTGGAGTACAGAGAAAAGTTAGTAGAAGCTGTTGCCGACTACGACGATACTTTAATGGAAAAATTCTTCGAAGATCCAGATTCAATCTCTGAAGATGAGATCAACGAAGCTTTGAGAAAAGCTACAATTGATCTGTCTATTATTCCGATGACTTGTGGATCCTCTTTCAAAAACAAAGGGGTGCAGTTTATGTTAGATGCTGTATGTAGATATCTTCCTTCGCCAATGGACAAGGATGATATTAAAGGTACAGACCCGAGAACAGATGCTGAAATTACGAGGAAACCAGATGTTAAAGAACCATTTTCTGCATTAGCATTTAAAATTGCTACCGATCCGTTCGTAGGTCGTTTGGCTTTCTTTAGAGCATATTCAGGTAGATTAGATGCTGGTTCTTACGTTTTGAATACAAGATCTGATAATAAAGAGAGGATTTCTAGAATCTATCAAATGCACGCGAACAAGCAAAATCCTGTAGAGTATATCGAGGCAGGAGATATCGGTGCAGCAGTAGGTTTTAAAGATATTAAAACAGGAGATACTCTTTCCGATGAAAAGAATCCTATCGTTCTTGAATCCATGATCTTCCCAGATCCAGTAATCGGTATTGCGGTAGAGCCTAAAACTAAAGCAGACCAAGATAAACTAGGAAATGCATTAGCCAAGCTTGCTGAAGAAGATCCGACTTTCCAGGTGAAAACAGATGAAGCGTCAGGTCAAACCATTATCTCTGGTATGGGTGAACTTCACTTGGATATCATTGTAGACCGTTTGAGAAGAGAATTTAAAGTAGAAGTTAACCAAGGACAACCTCAGGTAGAGTACAAAGAATCTCTTACAGCTAAAGCAAGCCACAGAGAGGTGTACAAAAAGCAAACTGGTGGTCGTGGTAAATTTGCTGATATCGTATTTGAACTAGGTCCTTCAGATGAAGGTAAATTGGGTCTTGAATTCATCAATGAAATTAAAGGGGGTAATATTCCTAAAGAATTTATACCTTCTGTAGAGAAAGGATTTAAAGAAGCGATGAAGAACGGACCTCTAGCAGGATTCGAAATCGAAGGGATCAAAGTGACTCTTAAAGATGGATCTTTCCACCCGGTTGACTCTGACCAGTTGTCCTTTGAATTAGCGGCTAAGCTAGGCTTCAAAGAGGCGGGTAGAGCGGCTAAACCAGTTATCATGGAGCCTATCATGAAGCTGGAAGTGGTAACTCCAGAAGAATATATGGGGGATATTGTAGGCGACCTTAACAGAAGAAGGGGTATGGTAAACGGTATGGATGATAGAAACAATGCGAAAGTGATTAAAGCATTCGTTCCTCTATCCGAAATGTTCGGTTATGTAACTTCATTAAGGACCTTGTCATCCGGTAGAGCTACATCTTCTATGGAATTTGAGAAATATGAACCAGCTCCGCAAAACGTTGCTGAGGATGTAATCGCAAAAGCAAGAGGTTAATTTTAAATTTAGATTAAAAATGTCACAAAGAATCAGAATAAAACTAAAATCTTACGATTACAACTTGGTTGACAAATCTGCTGAGAAAATCGTAAAAACAGTAAAGGCGACAGGAGCTATTGTTAATGGACCTATTCCTTTACCAACACATAAAAGAATCTTTACTGTGTTGAGATCACCACACGTTAACAAGAAATCCAGAGAACAATTCCAGCTATCCGCTCATAAGAGACTGATGGATATTTACTCTTCTTCTTCCAAAACAGTGGATGCACTCATGAAGCTCGAGCTTCCAAGTGGTGTAGATGTAGAGATTAAAGTGTGATACGTGCATACTTTGCCGTGATAATAAAAAGCGCTCCATTTTCTGAATGGAGCGCTTTTATTGTTTGAAAGGTGGAGTATAATAGGTTGAACTACACAGGTAATTCCTTGCGAATGTTTTTAGAGTTTTAAAACTCCAAAGAATATACATAAACAACGATTTTCGAGAAAAAAATATTATTTTTACGCCATTAAACAAGTATGAAGCAGTATTTGGGAAGAGTTTTTGGAATATGAAAAAAATAAAAACCTTAGTGAAGGGGGGGGTAGGTATTTTACTTTTTACTTCTTGTGGAACGCCATATGGTATTTCACTGAAAAATGGAGATCTATTGTTAGTAGTGGCTAATAATACTCCACTATCGGGTGCTATAGATAGGGTTACCCAAACTCCAAAATCTACCCACTACTCACATATGGGTATATTGGAGAAATCAGGTAAGGAGTATTGGGTCTTACATGCGGGACCTAGAAATGGCTCCGAAAGAATCCGTTTGGAAGAATTCCTTTATTACGAAAAGCAATCCGGTCAGGAGGCCATACATGTGTACCGCTTAAATGGTGAGTATAGAAGAAGTATTCCGAATGCTATACTAGAAGCTAAAAAATGGTTGGGTAAGCCCTATAACTACACTTATATTCTTTCTGATGAAAGACTATACTGTTCAGATTTTGTGCAGCGAAGCTTTGCGAGAGATTCTATTTTCCGTTTGGAGCCCATGACTTTCGTCAATCCCAAAACGGGTAAAACAGATCTAGCCTGGCAAGACTTTTATAAACAACAAAAACTCGAAGTGCCCGAAGGTAAGCTGGGTTGTAATCCCAACGGTATGGCGGCCTCCTCGAAAATTGAGTACATCGGAAGGATAAAAAAATAGAATATTAAACCAATACAACGTATTTTGGGCATATAGTGCGAAGGATTTTCCAATGAAGAGAGCAAATTTGTGTGATGATTACAGTAAGCTCAACATGGAGAGTTGTTGGGAGAGTTTCGTAGTCATTTTCAAAGTCTATTTCCTTTTTCATTTAAATATTCAAATAACAAGATAAGGAAGGGGAATCCTTTACAAAATCAGTTGATCCTCAATTCTGCATTTGCGTTTTTATTCACACGCTCTATTGAATAGCATTCTTTTTAAAAGAGCTTATATCTTATATGGGGGATGTTAAATTAGAGAGAAATGATGATCGTTCTAGGGTTTTCTGATGATCATTTAAAGTTTTATTTCCATCATGTACTCTCCCCATAATTAGAATTAAAAAAGCTCCCTTATATTAAGAGAGCTTTATACTGATATAGTGGTGATTTTTGTATTATGATTTATGTTGCCATTCTTTATGGCGAGCGCTTTCGCTACGCTTAGTACCTCTATTAATATTATACGCAAAGCCAACCCCCAATGTTTGTTTTAACTGAGTCTTCTGGATCTGGTTGTGATCGTACAGAAGGTCTAAGGTAAGATTGGCGGAAATGTATTTGTTAATTTTCATATTGAGAATACCGCTATAGTTAAGTACCAAGCGCTCTGGATGATCTAAGTAATTGGAGAACACAGATGCGTTATTGATTAAAGAGATATTGTCCATAAGCTGTACTTTGTAAACAGCTGTTCCCAAGAAACCAAATTGAAATAGAGAAGAATCTCCATCATGTTTAAGCCCGTAGTTCCCTTCTTTTTGTAAATCCTTATCGGTTACAAATGTCCAGCGTGCATTAGCAGGGCGGAGTGTCATAGTGAAGTTGTCGTGAGGTCTATAAGTGACACCGACCCCTACATTTAGATAGCCCGGAGCCATAAAATTAGAAATCTTTGGAGCATCAGGATTGTTACCGTCTTCATAACCTGGTGCAAATTGAGATTGAAAACCTACACCTCCTGAAAAATACCAATGTTTAGCAAATTCACGACCGTAGTTACTACTCAGGTTAATAAAATCTTGGGTTTTACGATGTCCTGTACCTTTTGTATTGTTTTGTCCGTAGCCTAAGTTAACATTGTTTTCCCAGAGGTCTTTACCTTTTTCATAGGTGAAATTATAATTCGTGGAAGCCAGCCAGCCTACATTATTAGCTCCCCCTCCGATCCAGTTAGAGAAAGCTGTCTGATTTAACATTACAGTATTCTGTCCAGTGATAGACCACGCTTTTGTGGTATCATTCTTAGGTAGGGTTTGCTGGGCGCTAAGCGTCGCAATCCCTATAAACGCGAAAATGGATAATAAGGAATTTTTCATGTATAATTATAATAATGTTAGCTGATTTTAATGAGGTAAATGTATTAATAATTTTTAACAAATAATAATATTTATGTTAAAGTTTCGTGGTCATTGAGGCTTCATCTGCTTTTGAAAAGCCTTGTAAATTAAGATATGCGAAATATTTTATTTATAGTTTTTTGTAACCTAAGTTACCTATTTGTGGGAATTTCTGGTTTCTGGGATCGCGATGCGCTAGGATTTATAGATAGAATGTTGAGCCATAGTAAATGCCGAGAAAAGTTTTTTTTATGAAGGAGATTTAATGTAGAGGTGTTAAAAAATGTCATTTTTTATTGGGTCAATCCTAAGATGTGTATCGCGATATAAATTTATAACTCGCAAAAAATCAAACAATTTCTCACTAAAATATTTGTAGAATAGAAAAAAAATCCTACATTTGCACACTCATTTTGGGGAAGAAGTATGCCTATTTCAGACATAGTACATAGCAGGACTCCCTAAAGTGTTGATTTTTAAGTAAAATAATAGATATATAATTTAATAATGTCAGGTATTATCGGTAAAAAAATCGGAATGACATCTTTGTTTAACGAAGAAGGGAAAAATATCCCTTGTACAGTTATTCAAGCAGGTCCATGTTCGGTTTTACAGGTCAGAACCATTGAAAAGGATGGCTATAAGGCTGTTCAGTTAGGTTTCGATGACAAGAGTGAGAAAAACGTTTCTAAAGCGTTGGCTGGTCATTTTAAAAAGGCTGGTTCAGCCCCTAAAGCTAAGTTGGCAGAATTCTATAGAGAATTCGTTGACGAAGTGAAGGTGGGAGAAGATGTAACTGTAAAGCTATTTACAGAAGGTGAGTATGTGGACGTAACAGGTACGTCTAAAGGTAAAGGCTTCCAGGGGGTTGTTAAGAGACATGGCTTCGGCGGTGTAATGCAAGCGACTCACGGTCAGCATAACAGATTGAGAGCTCCGGGTTCTATCGGTGCGGGATCTGACCCTTCAAGAGTATTTAAGGGAATGCGTATGGCTGGAAGAATGGGAGGTAAACAGGTAACTGTACAGAATCTCCAGGTGTTAAAAGTAGATGAAGAGCAAAATCTTTTAGTTGTAAAAGGTGCTATTCCGGGAGCTAAAAATTCTTATGTAATTGTCAGAAAATGGAACTAGTAGTATTAAATACATCAGGAAAAGAAACCGGAAGAAAAGTAACTCTAGACGAATCAGTATTCGGTATAGAGCCAAATCAGCATGCGGTTTACTTAGAGGTTAAGCAATATCTTGCTGCACAGAGACAAGGGACTCATAAATCTAAAGAAAGAAGCGAAATTACAGCTTCTACAAGAAAGCTTAAAAAGCAAAAAGGATCAGGTTCTGCTCGTTATGGAGATATTAAATCTCCTACCTTTAAAGGAGGGGGTAGGGTGTTTGGACCTAAGCCAAGAGATTACCGTTTTAAGCTGAATAAAGCGATCAAGAGGTTGGCTAAAAAATCTGTTCTTTCTCAGAAAATGAGAGATAATAGTATCAAAGTTTTGGAGAATCTAAGTTTCGATGCGCCTAAGACTAAAGAGTTTATCAATCTATTGAACGCTTTGGAATTAAATGGTAAAAAATCGTTATTCATTATTCCTGAAACGAATAAGAATGTTTATTTGTCTTCAAGAAACTTACCTAAAACAAAAGTACTGAACTATAATGAGATTAGTTCTTATGATTTGATAAATGCGGGTGATATTGTATTCTTTGAAGGTGCTGTAGAAAAATTCCAGGAAAACTTAAAGAAATAATCAAAAGCTATGTCAGTAATTATTAAACCAATTATATCAGAAAAAGCAACTTCTCAAGCTGATCTTAGTGGGCTTTATACATTCTTAGTGGATACTAAGGCTAATAAAATCCAAATTAAAGAGGCGGTAGAAGAAGCATATGGTGTAAAAGTAGCAGACGTACGCACAATGATTTATGCACCTAAGGTTTCTGCAAAACACACTAAAAAAGGATTACAGGTAGGAAAAACCAATAAACTGAAAAAAGCTTTAGTTCAGTTAGTAGAAGGTGAAACTATCGATATTTTCGCAACGAATTAATTAATTATAAACAATAGTAATGTCTGTTAGAAAATTAAAACCTATCACCCCAGGACAGAGATTCAGAATTGTAAACAATTTTGAGGAAATTACTACCAATAAGCCAGAGAAATCTTTGACAGTTGGTATTAAAAAGTCAGGTGGACGTAACAATACGGGTAAAATGACCATGCGTTACACTGGCGGTGGACACAAGAAAAAATACAGAATTATCGACTTCAAGAGAAATAAATTCAATATTGAAGCGACTGTAAAAACTGTAGAATACGATCCGAATAGAACTGCTTTTATCGCTCTATTAGAGTATGCAGACGGAGAGAAGAGATATATTGTAGCTCCTAATGGTATTAAAGTAGACCAAAAAGTGATATCTGGTGAGAATGTTGCTCCTGAAGTAGGAAATGCAATGAAGTTGAAAAACATGCCATTAGGTACTGTGGTTTCTTGTATTGAAATGCGTCCGGGTCAGGGGGCTATTTTAGCAAGAAGTGCCGGATCTTCAGCACAGTTGACCTCTCGAGATGGTAAATACGCAATTGTTAAATTACCTTCAGGGGAGTCGAGAATGATTTTAGTAGAATGTATGGCGATGATTGGTTCTGTATCTAACTCAGATCACCAGCTTACCGTATCAGGTAAAGCAGGTAGAAGCAGATGGTTAGGCAGACGTCCAAGAACAAGAGCTGTAGTAATGAACCCAGTAGATCACCCAATGGGTGGTGGTGAAGGACGTTCTTCAGGTGGTCACCCAAGATCTAGAAACGGTAAGCCGGCAAAAGGTTACAAGACCAGAAAGAAAAACAAAGTGTCTAACCGTTACATCGTATCTAAAAGAAAATAATTATGGCAAGATCACTTAAGAAAGGACCTTTTATTCACCATACTTTGGAGAAGAAAGTTCAAGCAAATATAGAGTCTAGTAAAAAGACTGTGATTAAAACTTGGTCTAGAGCATCTATGATTTCTCCAGACATGGTAGGTCAAACTATTGCAGTGCACAATGGGAAGCAATTTATTCCTGTTTATGTTACTGAGAACATGGTAGGGCACAAATTAGGGGAGTTTTCACCAACACGCTCATTTAGAGGTCATGGTGGTAATAAAAACAAAGGAAGCAGATAAAAGCAGAAATCATGGGAAAAAGAAAACAAGATAGTGCTTTAGCAAGAAAAGCTGCAAATATGGACGTGGTAAAGGCATCTTTAAATGATTGTCCTTCCTCTCCGAGAAAAATGAGATTGGTTGCTGACATCATTAGAGGTGAGCAAGTAGATAAAGCTTTATATATCCTTAAATATTCTAAGAAAGAAGCATCTAATAAATTAGAAAAATTACTTCTTTCTGCCATTGCTAACTGGCAAGTGAAAAATGAAGGTCAGGATATTGAAGAAGCAAATCTTTTTGTAAAAGAGATTTACGTTGACAGCGCAAGACAATTAAAAAGATTGCGTCCTGCTCCACAGGGAAGAGGTTATAGAATCCGCAAGAGATCTAACCATGTAACTTTAGTTTTAGGTAACAAAACAGATAATCAATAATCAAGGTATGGGACAAAAAACAAATCCAATAGGAAACAGATTAGGGATCATCAGAGGATGGGATTCTAACTGGTTTGGAGGTAACGATTTTGGAGATAGAATCGCTGAAGATTACAAAATCCGAAGGTACCTTGAGGCAAGATTAGCAAAAGGGGGTGTTTCTAGAATTTATATCGAGAGAACTCTTAAGTTGGTTACTGTAACGATCACCACTGCAAGACCTGGGCTTATCATTGGTAAAGGAGGACAGGAAGTAGATAAATTAAAAGAAGAGCTTAAGAAGATTACAAAGAAAGATATTCAGATCAACATCTTTGAAATCAAAAGACCAGAGCTTGATGCTATTTTAGTAGCTGAAAGCATTGCTAAGCAAATTGAAAACCGTATTTCTTATAGAAGAGCTGTTAAAATGGCGATTGCTTCAACCATGAGAATGGGTGCAGAAGGGATCAAAGTACAGATTTCGGGAAGGCTAAACGGTGCAGAAATGGCTAGAAGCGAGTCTTTTAAAGATGGTAGAATTCCATTGTCTACATTCCGTGCAGACATCGATTACCACTGGGCAGAAGCACACACTACTTACGGTAGACTGGGTGTTAAAGTTTGGATTATGAAAGGTGAAGTTTACGGCAAAAGAGAGCTTTCTCCTCTTGTGGGACAACAGAAAAAATCATCTTCAGCCAGAGGCGACAGAGAAGGTAGAAGATCAAGAGATAAAAAATAATTATGAATTTTAGATTATGACTTTTGAATTTTAAATTACCGTTACTTTTTTAAAATCTAAAATCTAAAATCTGAAATCTGAAATCTAAAATTTAAAGAATTATGTTACAACCAAAGAGAACGAAATTCCGTCGCGTTCATAAGATGAAAATGAAGGGGAATGCCAACAGAGGGCATCAACTTTCTTACGGAACTTTCGGGGTCAAAGCAATTGAAGGTGCTTGGATCACTGCAAGACAAATTGAAGCAGCACGTATCGCTGCAACCAGATATATGAAGAGAGAAGGTCAATTATGGATCAAAATCTTCCCAGATAAGCCGATTACGAAAAAGCCAGCTGAAGTAAGGATGGGTAAAGGTAAAGGTGCTGTAGAGTATTGGGTTGCTGTTGTAAAACCAGGAAGAGTAATGTTTGAGATCGGTGGAGTTCCTTACGAAGTAGCGAAAGAAGCTCTTAGATTAGCTGCTCAAAAATTACCAGTGAAGACCAAATTTGTGGTCGCTAACGATTTTGTACAACCTTCTTAATCTAATTAGAGAATCATGAAAAACGCTGATATCAAAAAATTAAGCGCAGAAGAGCTTAAAACCCAATTGGCCGAAGCTCAAGCTAACTATACCAAAATGCAATTGGCGCATAGAATTAGCCCTATAGAAAATCCCATTCAGATTAGAGATCTAAGAAGAAACATCGCGAGACTGCAAACGGAATTAACTAACAAACAATAATATTTCATTTTACAATGGAAAGAAATTTAAGAAAAGAAAGAATCGGAGTTGTTTCCAGCAATAAAATGGAAAAGACCATTGTTGTTAGTGAAACGATGAAAATGAAACACCCGATGTATGGTAAATTCGTTTTAAAAACGAAGAAATATACAGCTCATGATGAGAATAACGAGTGTAACGAAGGCGATACTGTTCTGATCCAGGAAACAAGACCTTTGAGTAAAAATAAGAGATGGAGATTAGTAAGAATCATTGAAAAAGCTAAGTAATGTTACAAACAGAATCAAGATTAAAAGTAGCTGACAATACTGGTGCTAAAGAAGTGCTAGTGATCAGAGTTCTGGGAGGTACCAGGAGGAGATATGCTTCAGTGGGTGATAAAATCGTAGTGACTATCAAAGATTCTACACCATCCGGGAATGCTAAAAAAGGACAAGTATCTAAAGCCGTAGTGGTAAGAACCAAGAAGGCGGTAAGAAGGAAAGATGGATCTTACATCTCTTTTGACGATAATGCTTGTGTATTGTTAAATGCTGCAGGAGAAATGAGAGGGACACGTGTTTTCGGGCCCGTAGCTCGTGAATTGAGAGACAAAGAATATATGAAGGTAATTTCATTAGCTCCTGAAGTTCTTTAATTTTTAAAATTTTATAGAAAATGACAAAGTTAAAAATCAAAAGAGGAGATAAAGTAATCGTAACTACTGGAAATAAAAATATTAAAGGTAAGGTAGGAGAGGTTATTGAAATTATCAAAGATAAGAACAGAGCCGTAGTAGCAGGTCTTAATATCGTTAAGAAACACGTTAAGCCCTCTGCACAGAATCCACAAGGGGGAATTGTAGAAAGGGAAGCTTCTATTCACATTTCTAATCTGGCTATTGTTGACCCTAAAACAGGAGGTACAACAAGAGTAGGTTACAAGATCGAGGGAGATAAGAAGGTGAGAATTGCTAAGAAATCCGGTGAAACTTTATAAGATTTAATCAGAACATGGAATACATAGTAAGACCTAAAAAATTATATAAAGAAAAAATTGTTCCTGCAATGATGGAAGAATTTGGGTACAAATCTATTATGCAAGTACCTAAATTATTGAAGATTGTAGTGAGTCAAGGTTTAGGTGCAGCCACAGCCGACAAAAAAATTGTAGACTATGCTGTAGAAGAGTTAACCCAAATCACCGGGCAAAAAGCAGTAGGAACTGTTTCTAAAAAAGATGAAGCATCTTTTAAATTGAGAAAAGGGATGCCGATTGGAGCAAAAGTAACCCTAAGAGCAGACATGATGTATGAATTCTTAGATAGGCTTACGGCTTCTGCATTACCACGTATTAGAGATTTTAGTGGAATTAAAGCGGATGGTTTTGATGGTAGAGGTAACTACAACTTAGGAATTACCGAACAAATCATCTTCCCAGAGATCGTAATTGACAAAGTGAAAAAGATTCAAGGTATGGATATCACTTTTGTAACTTCTGCGAATACGGATAAAGAAGCTAAAGCGCTTTTAACACACTTCGGTTTACCTTTCAAAAAGAACTAAGAAATGGCTAAAGAATCAATGAAAGCGCGTGAGCGCAAAAGAGAAGCCTTAGTAGCAAAATATGCTGCTAAAAGAAAAGCTTTAAAAGAAGCTGGCGACTATGAAGCATTGCAAAAATTACCTAAAAATGCTTCTCCAGTAAGGCTTCACAATAGATGTAAACTTACAGGAAGACCAAGAGGATATATGAGAACTTTTGGTATCTCCAGAGTAACTTTCAGAGAAATGGCTAACCAAGGCCTTATTCCGGGAGTTAAAAAAGCAAGTTGGTAATTATTATTAACTAATCGAGATTGCCAAGTTGGCTTCTTAAGGATATAGGATAGAAGACATCAGATCTCAGGCACTAGCCTGTTATCTGATGTCCAAAATCTGAAACCAGAAGACAAAACTGGCAGTTATTAACCAATAATTTTAAAACAAAGAAATGGTAACAGATCCAATTTCAGATTTCCTAACAAGAGTAAGGAACGCACAAAGCGCAGGCCACAAAGTGGTGGAAATTCCTGCATCGAAAATCAAAAAAGAGATCACTAAAATCCTTTTTGAACAAGGTTATATCTTAAACTATAAGTTTGAAGAAAATGCCGTACAAGGGGCTATTAAGATCGCTTTGAAATATGATAAGCAAACGAACAAACCTGCTATAAAATCTATTCAGAGAGCATCTCGTCCGGGACTTAGACAGTACAAAGGTGCCGGAGAGTTACCTAGGGTTTTGAATGGATTAGGTATTGCTATCGTGTCTACTTCTAGAGGAGTAATGACCGATAAAAAAGCAAGACAAGAGAATGTAGGAGGAGAGGTAATTTGCTATGTTTATTAATTTTTAATTAAAGGAAAATGTCAAGAATTGGTCATGCAATTATAGAAATTCCTGCTGGGGTAACCATAACTGAGAAAGACGGTATCGTTACAGTAAAGGGCCCTAAAGGTGAGTTAACACAACAACTTACAGGTGGGATTACTTTAGAACAACAAGACGGACAGCTTAGCCTTAAGCGTCCGCTAGATTCTAAACAGCATAAAGCCCTTCATGGTCTTTACAGAGCGTTAATCCATAATATGGTAGTAGGTACTTCTGAAGGCTTTACAAAGAAATTGGAATTGGTAGGGGTAGGTTACAGAGCTTCTAACCAAGGTCAAAAATTAGAATTAGCATTAGGTTTCTCTCACGGTATTGTGCTTGAATTACCAAACGAAGTAAAAGTAGAAACTTTAACTGAGAAAGGTAAAAACCCTATTATTACTTTGTCTTCTCACGATAAGCAATTATTAGGGATGGTAGTGGCTAAGATCCGCTCATTCAGAAAACCTGAACCATATAAAGGTAAAGGGGTTAGATTCGTAGGAGAAAATGTTAGACGTAAAGCCGGTAAATCTGCTTAAAATTTAAGAAAATGGCATTAACAAAACTTGAAAAGAGAAACAGAATCAAAAGAAGAGTAAGAAGTAAGATCTCAGGGTCTGCGGAATTACCAAGATTATCTGTGTTCAGAAGTAATAAAGAGATCTACGCTCAATTAGTAGATGATAAAAGTGGCAAAACTTTAGTAGCAGCTTCTTCTCGGGAGAAGGATCTTGCTAATGAGAAAGGTACTAAAACTGAAATATCAGTACTTGTAGGGAAAAAAATTGCTCAAAAAGCAACAGCAGCAGGTATTGAGACAGTAGTGTTTGATAGAAATGGTTTCGTGTACCATGGTAGAGTGAAAGCTCTTGCTGATGGTGCTAGAGAAGGAGGACTTAAATTCTAATTTTAAAAATCGGACAATATGTTAGGACTAGATAATATAGAAAGAGTAAAGCCCGGAGGATTAGAATTGACAGATCGCCTCGTGGCCGTTAATAGAGTAACTAAAGTAACTAAGGGTGGTCGTGCATTTGGTTTTTCTGCTATCGTAGTAGTAGGAAACGAAGACGGCATTATCGGTTATGGCCTTGGAAAGTCTAAAGAAGTGGCTTCTGCCATTTCTAAGGCAGTAGAGGACGCTAAGAAAAACTTAGTTAAAGTACCGGTGATCAATCACACCATTCCGCACCAAACCTCTGCAAGATATGGAGGTGCAGATATCTTCTTAAGACCAGCGTCCCACGGTACAGGTCTTATCGCTGGGGGTGCAGTACGTGCGGTATTAGAATCTGCGGGCGTACACGATGTACTTTCCAAATCCAAAGGATCTTCTAACCCTCACAATGTGGTAAAAGCAACTTTTAAAGCTTTATTGGAAATTAGAAGACCGGAGGAAATTGCAAGAATGAGAGGTGTTTCTTTATCAAAAGTGTTTAACGGTTAATAAGAAAACAATGGCAAAAATAGCAATTAAACAAGTAAGGAGTGCTATTGGTAGAACAAAAAACCAAAAGCAAACACTTGAAGCTTTGGGCTTAAAGAAGCTAAATCAAGTTGTAGAACATGATGCTACTCCTGCTATCTTAGGTATGGTAGCAACCGTAGGTCACTTAGTTGAAGTTCAGGAAAAATAGTAAGAATTTTAATATTCGGAGAATAATTGTTAACTTCACACCCGAATTTTCAAAAATTCTCCGGGTATAATAAAGTCTGAAATCTAAAATCTATCAGAATTATGAATTTAAATAATATACAGCCCGCTTCTGGTGCTACTCACAATTCTAAAAGAATTGGTAGAGGACAGGGTAGCGGTAAAGGAGGGACCTCTACAAAAGGTCACAAAGGCCAAAAATCCAGAGCCGGTTATTCTCAGAAAATCGGTTTTGAAGGGGGACAGATGCCTTTGCAGAGAAGACTTCCTAAATTTGGTTTTAAAAACGTTAACAGAAAAGAATTTAAAGGTATAAATTTGGATACCATCCAAATGCTTATTGATACTAAAGGAATCACTGGTGAGATTACCAAAGATGTTTTAGTAGAAAATAAATTGGCTTCTAAAAACGAATTAGTAAAAATATTAGGAAGAGGAGAGTTGAAGTCAAACGTTTCAATTTCTGCAGATAAATTTACAAAATCAGCAGAAGAAGCGATTCACAAAGCAGGAGGTAAAGCAATTACTCTTTAATCATTACCATGAAAGGATTTATACAGACACTTAAAAACATTTGGAGTTTAGAAGAACTGAGAAATAAATTGGTTTTTACCTTCACACTCATCTTGGTGTATAGATTCGCATCTTATATTTCCCTACCCGCCATTAATATGGCTGAGGTGGGGAATCTTTTGCAAGTATACCAGAACCAAGGAGGAAGTAAACAAGCTTCAGGGCTTTTAGGCTTACTCTCTTCGTTCACAGGAGGTGCATTTAGTCGTGCATCCATTATGGCGTTGGGAATTATGCCTTATATTTCGGCATCCATTATCGTTCAGTTGATGGGAATGGCTATTCCTTATTTGCAAAAGCTTCAAAAAGATGGCGAAAGCGGTAGAAAAACCCTAAACCAGATTACCCGTTGGTTAACCATTGCAGTTTGTTTGGTGCAGGCGCCTTCTTACCTAGGATCTATTACAGGAATGTTTCTGCCTTATTCCCAGTTCAGTTCTGCCTACTATATAGATCCTAATTCGGTTATGTTCTGGTTGCCAAGTATTGTTATTTTGGTAACAGGCTCCATCTTTGCAATGTGGCTTGGAGAGAAAATTACCGATAGAGGTATTGGTAATGGGATCTCAATCCTTATTATGGTGGGGATTTTGGCAGATCTTCCTATGGCTTTCATTCATGAATTCCAAACACAAACCGGGAAAGGAGGCTTGGGAACCATTATTGTTCTGATCGAAGTTTTGTTCTGGTTATTGGTTATTCTATTGGCTATTGTATTATCCGTAGCGGTTAGAAAAATACCTATTCAATATGTAAGTCGGGCTCAGGCACGCGGAGGTGTATCTCACAACTTAATGGAAGGTGCGAGAAGACAGTGGATTCCATTAAAGGTGAATGCTGCCGGAGTGATGCCTATTATTTTTGCACAAGCATTAATGTTTATACCAGGCTTATTGACAAAAGTAGATGAAACCAATACATTTCTTGCAGGCTTTAAAAATGTATTTAGCTGGCAATACAATGTATTGTTCTCCATATTGATTATAATCTTTTCATTCTTTTACACGGCTATTACGATTCCAGTTAATCAGATGGCTGATGATCTTAAAAGAAATGGGGGGCTGATTCCTAAAGTAAGGCCCGGAAAAGAAACCGCTGATTATCTAGATGATATTTTATCAAAAATAACCTTGCCGGGTGCAATTTTTTTGTCTATCTTTGCAGTCCTTCCAGCAATAGTACACGGAACCGTTGTACAGACGGATAGATTTGCCCTGTTTTTTGGGGGTACTTCATTGCTGATTTTAGTAGGGGTAATCTTAGATACTGTTCAGCAAATTAATACATATTTGTTGAACCATCACTATGATGGGCTTATGCAGTCAAAGTTATCGCGAAATCCCAACTTATAGAAGTATTGAAATTTTATGGCAAAACAAAAGCATATAGAGCAGGACGGCATAATAGTGGAGGCATTATCCAATGCCATGTTTCGTGTGGAGTTAGAGAATGGGCATATATTGATAGCCCATATTTCCGGTAAGATGAGAATGCATTATATCAAACTTCTGCCCGGAGATAAAGTGAGATTGGAATTATCCCCTTATGATCTTTCAAAAGGCAGGATAACCTTTAGGTATTAATAAAGCTTATAGCGTAAAGCAATAAATATGAAAGTTAGAGCATCAATTAAGAAAAGGAGTGCGGACTGTAAAATTGTAAGACGTAAAGGGCGTCTTTACATTATTAACAAGAAGAACCCAAAATTTAAACAAAGACAAGGTTAATAGCAATTAAATTATGGCGAGAATTGCAGGGGTAGATTTACCTAAAAACAAAAGAGGAGTTATAGGACTTACTTACATCTACGGAGTAGGAAGAAGCACAGCTTCTGAAATTCTTAAGAGCGCTGGTGTTAGCGAAGATAAGAAAGTCAACGAATGGAATGACGATGAATTGGCAGCGATTAGAAACTATATCTCAGATAACATTAAAGTTGAGGGAGAGTTAAGATCTGAAAAACAATTAAACATCAAGCGTTTGATGGATATTGGATGTCAACGAGGAATACGTCACAGACTTGGATTACCTTTAAGAGGCCAAAGAACGAAAAATAATTCTAGAACCCGTAAAGGAAAGAGAAAAACTGTTGCTAACAAGAAGAAGGCAAGTAAATAATCGTTAGAATCATGGCAAAACAAAGTAAAGTAGTTAAAAAAAGAAAAGTAAAAGTTGAAGCAATAGGCGAGGCGCATATCCAAGCTTCTTTCAACAATATTATTATTTCTTTGACAAATAAAAATGGAGAGGTGATCTCTTGGGCGTCCGCGGGTAAAATGGGCTTTAGAGGCTCTAAAAAGAATACTCCGTTTGCAGCACAGATGGCTGCTGAAAATTGTTCTCAAGTAGCATATGAAGCGGGTCTTAGAAGGGTTAAAGTATTTGTAAAAGGTCCTGGTGCTGGTAGAGAATCCGCTATCAGAACCATCCACAATTCAGGAATTGAGGTGAGCGAAATTGTAGATATCACTCCAATGCCACACAATGGATGTAGACCTCCTAAAAGAAGAAGAGTATAATTTTAATCTCACAAATCTAAGACAATGGCAAGATATATAGGACCAAAAACCAAAATTGCAAGAAAATTCGGTCAGGCAATCTATGGGGATGACAAAAACTTTGAAAAAAGAAAATTTCCACCAGGACAGCACGGACCTAACAAGAGAAGAGGGGCTAAAAAATCTGAATATGCAGTTCAGTTAGCCGAGAAACAAAAGGCTAAGTATACTTATGGTATACTTGAGAGACAATTCGCAAACCTTTATGATAAGGCTCAAAGATCCAAAGGGGTAACAGGTGAAGTATTGCTTCAGCTTTGTGAATCCAGATTGGATAACGTGGTCTATAGGTTAGGATTTGCAAAGACCAGATCTGCGGCTAGACAATTGGTTTCTCACAGACATATTACAGTCAATGGAGAGCTTGTGAATATTCCATCTTATCAGCTTAAGATTGGTGATTCTGTAGCAGTAAGAGAAAAATCCAAATCTCTTGAGATCATCACCGATGCTTTAGCTTCTAAGGCAAGCTACGACTGGTTACAATACAATGACGAAACTAAAATAGGTACATTTGTAAGCACTCCTGAGAGAATTCAAATCCCAGAAGACATCAAAGAACAGTTAATCGTCGAATTATATTCTAAATAATCTTTTTGAAAATTTGCTCAACCAATCATTATGGCAATATTATCTTTTATTAAACCCGATAAAGTAATCCTTCTTAACTCAACAGATTTTAGAGGTCAATTTGAATTCAGACCTTTGGAGCCAGGTTTCGGTTTGACGATTGGGAATGCATTGAGAAGAGTATTACTTTCTTCTTTAGAAGGGTTTGCTATTTCATCTATCAAAATTGAAGGTGTAGAGCATGAATTTTCTACTATCCCGGGTGTTATTGAAGATGTAACAGAAATTATTCTTAACCTGAAACAGCTTCGCCTAAAAGCCAAGTCTGAAAATACTTCCACAGAACAAGTGTCGGTAAAACTAACAGGTAAGGAGATTATTACTGCTGGAGATTTTGCTTCTGCTATTAATGGCTTTGAAGTTTTAAATCCCGATTTGGTAATTTGTACTCTTAATAAGGATGTTAATTTTGAGATTACTTTCAATATTGATAAAGGTAGAGGATATGTTCCATCAGACCAAAATAAATCTAATAATGCACCCATAGGCACTATAGCGATCGATTCTATTTTTACCCCTATCAAAAAGGTACAGTATAGTATTGAAAACTATCGTGTTGAGCAGAAAACTGACTACGAGAAACTTATTCTTGATATCGAAACTGACGGGTCTATTACTCCTCAGAATGCTTTAACTGAAGCCTCTAAAATATTAATTTACCACTTTATGTTGTTCTCTGATGAGCGCATCACGCTTGAAACGGAAGCTGTTAAGGCCTCTACTCAGTATGATGAAGAAACGCTTCATACAAGACAGCTTCTTAAGTCTAAGCTTGCAGATATGGATCTGTCCGTAAGAGCATTAAACTGTTTAAAAGCTGCAGAGGTTGAAACATTAGGTGAGTTGGTTTCTTTCAGTAAATCGGATCTAATGAAATTTAGAAACTTCGGTAAGAAATCTCTTACTGAACTGGAAGAGCTGGTACATTCCAAAGGACTGAACTTTGGTTTTGATGTAAGTAAATATAAGTTGGACGCTGATAAATAATCCTAAACAATGAGACACGGTAAAAAATTCAACCACTTAGGTAGAACAGCTTCTCATAGAAGAGCCTTGCTTGCTAACATGGCTTGTTCCCTAATTGAACATAAAAGAATACATACTACAGTAGCTAAAGCTAAGGCACTGAGAGTATATGTAGAACCTCTTCTTACAAAATCTAAAGAGGATTCTACCCACAATAGAAGAATTGTTTTCTCCTACTTGAAAAACAAAGAGGCGGTAAGTGAACTTTTCAGAACAGTAGCACCTAAAATTGCGGATAGAAAAGGAGGTTACACCAGAATCATCAAAACAGGTTTCAGACCAGGTGATGCTGCCGATACAGCTCTTATAGAGTTGGTAGACTTCAACGAGCTTTACAATCCAAATGAAGCTGCTAAGAAAACGACAAGAAGAAGCAGAAGATCTACAGCTAAAAAAACTGAAGTAGCTCCAGCTGCTGAAGTTGAAGCTGAAGAAAAAGAGGCTCCAACTGCAGACGCAGCTGAGGAAAAAGCTGAAAAATAATTTTTACCAACCCAGTCTCCTGAAAAACCATCGGGAGGGGATGAATAACAATATCTAACAGTACAGATTTTATTTCTGTGCTGTTTTTTTTATATAGTTCCTAGGAAATTATAACTTGAAGAACTCTTTCAATCATCTCAAATCATATGTTTTTATTCTTCTGAAGAATGATGTGAATAAGGCTGTTCAGGTCTCCATATTCAAATACTCACTGTGAGATATACAGTATCTTTTTGAATACTCTCTCAGGTACTGGATTTTAGCAAGGGAGTGGAATAGCCCAAATAGGGCATCGCTATGCAGATGATAAAAAAATTATTTGGGGGGGTAATTCGATATCATTTGCTGTAGAAACTCAGATTGCATCAATACAGGCTTTACCTATTTTTATTTGATTGAAATAGGTGCGTGATTTCTTGTAGCTTCATTTAACGCTTGACAATAGGCTACAAAAATAGTTATAAAATCCTAAAATAAATATTCATGAATAATAGGGATGGTATATAAAACCTGATCCCCAAATTCAACAGCACATTGGCTAGTTCTTTTTATCTTATACTATGTAAATATATTTTAATGCCAGAATAAGTTCAGGGGATTTGTTATCGGAAAGCAGGGTTGCTATTATGCTAGGGAAGTTTTCAGTTAAAACTATAGATAAAAATTTACTTGTATACAAAGCTTCTTTTATATGGACTTAAAACAACATAAATATAATGTGAGGCCTTCTAAAATAGTGGATGAGATTTTTTCTTATCCATTTTGTTTTTAATAAATTTGTTAAGTATAAAAAATCTAAAAATGAGTTATATTTCTTACATCGATGCCAGACAGATTTTAGATTCTAGAGGCAACCCAACAATTGAAGTGGATGTATTTACAGAGAGTGGAGCAAAGGGAAGAGCGGCGGTGCCATCTGGAGCTTCTACAGGAGAACATGAAGCGGTTGAATTACGTGACGGAGGCCCTGACTTTTTAGGTAAAGGAGTGCTGAAAGCGGTGGAAAATGTTAGAGAAATTTTGTCACCTGAGCTGGTAGGATTATCGGTGTTTGAACAAAATCTGCTGGATTCCATGATGTTGGATATTGATGCTACACCCAATAAGGGAAAACTCGGAGCCAATGCTATATTAGGTGTGTCTTTGGCTATTGCTAAGGCAGCAGCAGCAGAATTGAGAATGCCACTCTATAAATATGTGGGAGGGGTGAATGCTAATACACTACCTGTACCCATGATGAATATCATCAATGGGGGTTCCCATTCGGATGCTCCTATCGCATTTCAGGAATTTATGGTCATGCCAGTTCAGGCAGATTCATTTTCACACGCATTGAGAAAGGGTACGGAGATTTTCCATAGTCTTAAATCCATTTTAAAAAACAGAAACCTCTCTACTGCTGTAGGAGACGAAGGCGGTTTTGCACCTACTTTTAACGGGACAGAAGATGCTTTAGATACGATACTCCAGGCTATTGAAAAAGCAGGTTATAAGCCAGGTGTAGACATTATGTTAGCCTTGGACTGCGCTTCTTCAGAGTTCTATAACGAGGGTATTTACGACTATAGAAAGTTTGAGGGAGATAAAGGGGCTCACAGAAGCCGTGAAGAGCAGGTATCCTATCTTGCAGAATTATGTAATAAATATCCGATTATTTCTATTGAGGATGGAATGCAGGAAGACGATTGGCAAGGCTGGAAAATGCTGACTGATAAGATAGGGGATCGTGTACAGTTAGTCGGTGACGATCTCTTTGTAACCAATGTAAAACGCCTGAAAAAAGGAATTGACGAAGGGATTGCCAACTCTATTTTGGTGAAAGTAAACCAGATAGGATCTCTTTCCGAAACCATGGCTGCAGTACAGATGGCTCAAAATAATCGCTATACTACTGTTATGTCTCATCGCTCCGGAGAAACTGAGGATGCTACTATCGCCGATTTAGCTGTGGCCCAAAACTGTGGTCAGATCAAGACAGGCTCTGCCTCTCGTTCCGATAGAATGGCCAAGTATAACCAGCTGCTAAGAATTGAAGAAGCTTTAGGGGACACGTCTGTTTATCCAGGTTTTGAAGCTTTCAAAATCAATAGAAAATGAAAATAGAAAAGATATATCCTTGCAGAATACTATAGAATAAAGTACTTTTAAGCAAATAAATCAAAATAATATGTCAGACAATAAAGTTGTTCTAAACTACGATGGACAAGCTTATGAATATCCTATCATAGAAAGTACCATCGGAGATAGAGGTATTGATATTTCTAAACTAAGAGATCAGACTGGTCTTATTACGTTAGACTTGGGGTATAAGAATACAGGTGCTACTATTAGTGAAATAACCTATCTAGATGGTGATCACGGAGAATTATTCTATCGTGGCTATCCTATAGAGCAAATTGCAGAATACTCCAATTTTACAGAAGTAATGTATTTGCTCTTGCACGGCGAATTACCGACTCAAGAAGAATTTACTACTTTTGAAAGAGATATAAAAAAGTACAACTTCATTGCTGACGAGATGAAGAAAATTATTGATGCTTTTCCTCGTTCAGCTCACCCTATGGGGGTACTATCTTCTTTAACTTCAGCTCTTACAGCATTCAATCCAAAATCTGTAAATGTAAAGCTTAAGGAAGATCTAGATCATGCTGCAGAGATGATGATTGCAAAGTTTGCACATCTTTGTGCATGGACCTATAGAAAAACCTTAGGTTTACCTCTCAACCATGGAGATAACTCATTGAATTATGTAGAAAATTTCTACAAGATGGCATTTAGATTACCCAATGAAGAATTTCAAATGGATCCTGTTATTGTAAGAGCGTTGGATAAGCTATTGATTCTCCATGCGGATCACGAGCAAAATTGTTCTACTTCTACAGTAAGAATGGTAGGATCTGCACATACAGGTCTATTTGCTTCGGTTTCAGCGGGAGTATCTGCGCTTTGGGGGCCTCTTCACGGGGGAGCCAACCAGGCCGTAATTGAGATGTTAGAGATGATTGAGAAAGATGGTGGAGATGTCGGAAAATATGTAGCCAAAGCTAAAGATAAAGAAGATCAGTTCCGCTTAATGGGCTTTGGACACAGAGTATATAAGAACTTTGATCCGCGCGCAAAAATCATCAAAAAAGCTGCCGATGATATATTAGGTAAATTAGGCGTTCACGATAAAGCTTTAGATATTGCTTTACAATTGGAAAAAGTGGCGTTGGAAGATGAGTATTTTGTAGAGAGAAAATTATATCCGAATGTTGATTTTTATTCTGGAATTATCTACAGAGCCTTAGGAATCCCAACTGAGATGTTCACTGTTATGTTTGCTTTAGGTAGACTACCTGGATGGATTGCCCAGTGGAAAGAAATGAGACTAAAGTCAGATCCTATTGGCCGACCAAGACAAGTATATCAAGGGGCTAAAAAAAGAGATTACACGCCTATTAAAGATAGATAAACGGTGAAAACTATTTATAAAAAAGTTCCCTTATTATTGGGGAACTTTTTTTATGCTAAATTGACTACGACTCTAGATGATTCTTTTTTATTAAAAAAATAAAGGAATTACAACCTCTTAATTATAAAAATTCGCATAGAAAAATTTACTGTATTTTTTAATAAGATAATTGGTTTTTTTGGATTAAAAATAATAATTTACATATAAATATATTATTTTTTTATTAAAACTAGCTTTAAAATATAATATTTATTCGGAAAAGATGTGTTTGTGGGAAAATTTTGATTTGTTTAGCTTTGCTCCACCAGTTTTTATATATGAAGCTAAACATTACAAATGAGACGGGGAGATTGAGATGTGTAGTATTAGGTCAGCCGATGTCTATAGGAGATACACCTCAACTGAATGATTCTTACGACGCAAAGTCATACCAAAGCATAAAAAAAGGAATTTATCCCACAGAAGCGGATATTGTATCTGAAATGAGTGCTTTTGAAAAAGTGTTGCATCATTATAACGTACAGATTTTATATCCTGAAAACATTCAAAATTACAACCAGATTTTTGCTCGAGATACCGCTTTTGTTATCGATGACAAGGTAGTGGTTGCCAATATTATTGAAGAGCGTGCTGCCGAGCAGCAAGCTTATAGAAAAATATTCGAGGAGATTCCCTGGCGTAATATTATAAACCTGCCAGAACGCGCCCATGTGGAAGGCGGTGATATTATTTTATGCAATGATTTCCTTTTTATAGGAACCTGCTATAGTAGCGAGTATGGAAACTTTAAAACGGCACGCACCAATCCCTATGCCATTGAAGTGCTCAAAGAATATTTTCCCCATAAAAAAATTATAGACTTAGATTTGAAGAAAGATGATAAAAATCCGGACAAGGGAATTTTGCATTTGGACTGCACTTTCAATCCCATAGGTAGGGATAAGTGTATTATCTATAAAGAAGGATTTGTTAAAGAAAGTGATTATTACTTGTTGCTCGATATTTTTGGAAAAGAGAACTGTTTTAGTATCACTACAGAGGAAATGATGAATATGACACCTAACATTTTTTCCATTGATTATGATGTCGTGGTAAGCGATTCTGCATTTCATCGTTTGAATCAGCATTTAAGGCAGGAGTGGAATTTTAGGGTAGAGGAAATCTCTTACCGTGAAATTTCTAAGATGGGTGGACTTTTACGATGTTCCACCTTACCATTGGTGAGAGAAAGTTAAGAGATACTTTATTTTTAATACAATTATACAAATGATGCAGTCAGCCGATACCGTTTTAATGATAGAGCCTGTCGCTTTTGGATTTAATTTCCAAACAGCCGTAGATAATTATTTCCAGATCAATGCAGAGTCCCACGATACACAAGCGAAAGCTTTGAAAGAGTTTCAAACCTTTGTTCAAAAACTTAGGAGCAAAGGCATTCGTGTAATTACTGTAAAAGATACCCTGGAGCCTCATACCCCGGATTCCATTTTTCCGAATAACTGGGTGAGTTTTCATCAAGATGGAACGGTGATTTTATATCCGATGTTTGCCGAAAACAGACGCCTTGAGAGAAGGGGGGATATAATAGAAGATCTCACCATTCATCAATTAAGTGTTTCAAAGATTAAAGATTACTCTGTTTTTGAAGCTCAAAATAAATTTCTGGAAGGAACAGGAAGTATGATTCTGGATCGAGAAAATAAAATTGCATATGCAACCACTTCAGTGCGTTTGGATGAAGATGTATTTACACAATGGTGTGAGGAGTTTAAATACCAACCTATTATATTCCATGCTTTTCAAACGGTAAATGGTCAAAGGCTTCCGATCTATCATACCAATGTTATGATGTGCGTGGGAACGGATTATGCGGTTATTTGTCTGGATGCTATAGATGATAAAGCAGAAAGAGAACAGGTCGAGCAAAAGCTGACCCAGAGTCATAAAGAAATAATTATGATCACTGAATCGCAAATGCAGCAATTTGCGGGGAATATGTTGGAGGTACAAAATGAGCAAGGCGAAAAATTTTTGGTGATGAGCGAATCTGCCTACAGGAGTTTAACTTCAAGACAGATGCAGACCATGGAAGCCCATGCAGAAATTTTATATACCGATCTGCATACCATTGAGCAAAATGGTGGTGGGAGTGCCCGCTGTATGCTGGCAGAAGTTTTCCTGCCTAAAATAGGGGAAGTAAACTCCAAGTAAATTTATTTAGGGTATTAAGGGGCTTGTGTACGCGTTTTAATAACATCCGCAGCGGTGTTAAGTGTTCGGATTTTTTTTACTTTTTTATTGCCAAAATTATAAGTAACCGAAAGATCCAATTGCTGATTGTAGGACATATATTGTATAGTGTTATATTGAGAACCTTCTTGCTTACTATTAATAACGGCTTTATTCGTATTTAATATATCGTATACACGCGCCATAAAAGTCCAGTGGCTCCATATTTTTTTTAGGCTTAAATCCAAACTTCCCAAAGCCTTTAATTCTCCCAAATGAATTTGTTGCTTATCTACGAACCAGAAATTAACCCCCGCATACCAGGTTTTTGCCAGGTCTAGGCGGATATTGTTATTAGATCCAATCGTTAAACTGTTGGACTTAGAAGTATTCATGTACATAGGGAATTTTTCCTCTGTCACAGGATCGATATCCAAGCTTCCCTTATTGATATTGCGTTGCAGGCCTATACTGAAATTGCTTGTCCAATACTGTTTAAAAAAAATCTTTCTGACGTTAAAGTTAAAGTTAAACTCCTGAAGACTTCCGAAGTTGGTGCGTATATACCGTATAATATTTACCCTTTGGCCATTTGTATAAGCCGGCCCTTGTAAAGGAACCTGTGTAATAGGATCCTTGAAATATTTATAGCCCATAATCAAGAAATAAGAATTTTTATACATATAGTTTAATTCGTGGGAGTAAATGGAAGCAATTTTTACAAAAGGGTTATTCTGAATATAGTTAAATTCCGTTAAATACGTCCTAGCAGGATTAAGTTCCCAGAAAGAAGGTCTTCTCACCCGGCTGGACAGGGTATAAGAGATATTGTGATCTTTATCAATAGCATAATTCAGGCTGAGATAAGGCAGGAGATTCTGGGCATTACGGTTAATATTTTTAAAACTTTCAATGGCTGTATGGTAAGCATTTCCCTCACTTCGGGTTAATTCATATCGAGAGCCTATTTTCGCATAAAACTTATCACTGAATTTTTTTTCAAAATTTAAATAAAGACTGTAAATGTTTTCTGTATAGGTAAAATAATTGGGTTCCTCTAGCCTAATATCTGGATGAAAATGATACGTTGTGGATACCGTATTGTTTTCAGTTCGGGTATAATTATAAGTTCCGCCGAAATAGAGCTTGAAATGGTTTTTAAATTGCTGAATATAATCTGCGCTTGCCGAGAGATTGTGGATGACCTGAGGCGTATGCTGTATAATACGGTTCATCAGATCTCCTGTATGACCATATGCATCTGCTAAGGATGTACTGTTGCTGTTGTACTCGCTTTTTGTGTAGTTGAGATAAGCCGTATTCAGATTCAGTGTACTGCCCATGCTATCGGTTTTTAATTCGTAATTTAAGTTAACAGCATTATGATAGGATTGCTTGTTTCCGAAATTCTGTGTTCTGTTGTACCGGGTTTCCCAAACATTATTTTTTAGTGTTTTAATGGTATTAAATAAATCGGATGTAGATCCGAATCCTTTATTATATAGAGTATTGTAACTCAATGCCAGATTACTCTTATCGTTTAAAGCATAGTCCACGTTTAGATAACCACCATAATCCTTGCGTGGGTAGGTTATCGAACCTTCTGAATTGTTCGAGTTCAGCAGGTCTCCATTACTAAATTTATAATACTGTTGTTCGGTATAATCATTGGTATTGAAATTGGCGCTAAAGCCCAGTCGGTTTTTTCGATAGTCGACAGATACTCCAGCACTTGGATTATTATAATAACCTTGATTATTGGCCATTCTAAGATTTCCGTTCCAACCGTTATCGGTTCTTTTTTTCAAAATAATATTGATAATGCCATCCGAAGACTCTACCTGAAATTCGCTTCCGGGCATGCTAATAACTTCTATCTTCTGAATATTTTCGGCGGGTGTATTTTTCAAAAAAGCCACTATAGCATCAGCATTCATTTGGGTCTTTCTGCCGTTAATGTAAATATGAGCGTTGGATTTTCCGGCAATTCTTAAGGTTTGATCATCTGTGGAGGATACTAAAGGTGTTTCTTTCAATAAATTGAAAGCTGTATTTCCCTTTGCTAGTGGAGTGTTTGCCACATCGTATACCAATCTGTCTGCTGTTTTTGTAAATGTTTTTTTACTCATCTTTAAAGCTTCAATCTTTTTTACTTTTAGGGTATCTGTAGTTATTTCTTGAGCTGATATGAAGCTACAGGTCAAGATTCCCAAGTTGAGTATTAGTTTTTTCATAAGTATTTTTTAAAGTTTTTATTAGATCTTATAAAACAAAGATATAATTATTATTTAGTATTATGCAATACAAAGTAGTAAATAATAATTTTTCCCTCTTAAAATTTAGCAGGGTATGACCATTAAAGCCTTACCTGAAAAAGAACAGGTAGAGATAATAAAAAATATTTTTTTATTAAATATTTAAAAATCAGTATAAAAAAATACTTGTAGAGGTGTGCTTAATCTATGCAGAAAGCTTAAGAGAAGGAATCCTGTTCATATCCCATATAATTTAATTAGCTATAGTTTGGTATAGGCGGAACGAGAGGAGTATAATCTTTGGAAGAGGGATAGGTTTGATTCAATAAATTTTTAGGCGATTCAAAAAAACACATAGACTTATCACATTTTATAAGTTTTTATGTGCAGCCTATTTTAGAAGAGTTAACCCGTGGTTCATTTAGGATAAAAAAAAGGGAGCTGTTCATTATTAGCTAAATACCTAAATTTAATAGTCTAACAAACGATTAAATATGAACAGCTTTACCGCAAATTATGAAAAAATATTAGAGATACTGATAACAATTGAGAGTAAAATGAATTTTTTAAA